>JASFLD010000063.1:0-12679 GCA_050118275.1 Gemmatimonadales bacterium | reverse complement strand
GGCTACATGTGATTGGACGGGCGGTGTCTTCCGAACCAGCGGTTGAGGGGCAAGAGATGCGAGACAGGCGACTGATGCGAAACCGGATGGAGTCGGCGCGACGGAGGTGCTTCATGGGTCTTTTACTGGCTCTGGTGCTGGCGAACCCCGTCGCGAGCCTTGGACAGTCGGCGGGAGAACGCTATCCGGGCGAGCAGTGGATGCGCTACGCGAACGTCGAGCAGGCAGGTTTCGATGCGACGAAGCTGGCGGCGGCAAGGGAGATGTGGGAAGCGCTGCCGTCGTCGGCCTTTTTGGTCGTGGCCGACGGAGCTGTCGTGGCGACCTGGGGGGAAGTCGGGCGGCGATTCATGTGCCATTCGGTGCGAAAGAGCTTCCTCTCGGCGCTCTATGGAATCTACTGGGAGCGGGGAGAGATCGCGCTCAACAAGACGCTGGCCGACCTGGGCATCGACGACGAGCCGGACCCGCTGTTGGAGAGCGAGAAGCAGGCGCGCATCCTGGATCTCCTCAAGGCACGTTCCGGTGTGTTCCATCCGGCGGCCTATGCGGGCCGCACCGACTCGCGGCCGCGGGGCAGCGAGGGGCCGGGTCGCTATTTCGCCTACAACAACTGGGACTTCAACACGTCGGCGGCGATCCTGATGCAGGAGACCGGTGACGACGTCTTCGAGGCCTTCGATAGGTACTTCGGCCAGCCGCTGGAGATGGAGGATTGGCGCCTCTCGGACGGCTACTACCACTACGAGCGCGACAAGTCGAAGTATCCCGCCTACCCGTTCCGCATGTCGGCCCGGGATGCGGCGCGCTTTGGTCTGCTGTTCGCTCGCGATGGAGTGTGGGATGGCGAGCGGATCCTCTCGCATTATTGGATTCAGCGCAGCTCGGCGCTCTACTCCATCGACAACGACGTCTTCGGATACGGCTTCTACTGGTGGATATTGCGCGAGCCCCGCTTCGCCCGTCACGGGATGTATGCGGCGCTGGGTGTGGGCAACCAGATGATCGCGGTGTTGCCTAAGTCAGACATGGTGATCGTGAATCGTGCCAACACGTACCAGGGCGAGGGAACCCCTACCGGACCGCTGCTCGACTTGATCGAGCAGGTCCTCGCGGCGCGCACGGGAACGCCGGTCTCGAACCCACGGCTCGTGCCGCTGGAAGTCCGAGCCGATCCGCTGGTCACCAGCGTGTCGGACGACCGTCTCGCGGAGTTCATGGGCGAGTGGGAGCTGCCGCCAGCGCCGCTCGGTCTGCCGGCGCGCACAACGGTCCGCATCACTGCGGAGGACGGCCATCTGGTTGGCTATATCCCGGTCGCGGGCACATTCAAGCTCTATCTCCAACCGGACGGAGCGCTGCACGAAGAGGATAGCTATCGGCATTACGTGCCGGTCCGGGATGCGGCGGGCTCCTTCGCCGGGATCGCCGACGTGCGTTCTGTCCTGACCGCCGCACTCATCGCCGCAAGTGGGGGTCAGAACGACCGCGCGCAGGAGCTTCTGGCGCTGGTAGCGAGCGATGAAGGCGTCCAGGTCGGCGTTGGCCGAGCCATCGTGCAACTGTTGGGCGGCGGCCAGCCGTCGGCGGAGCTTACGGTTCGGGAACTGGCGGCTCGCGACGAGCCAGCCCGGGTCGAGGCCGAGGTCAACGCCATCGGCTACGCGATGCTGCGGACGCTGAGGGCGGAGCAGGCGCTCGCGGTCTTCGAGCTCAACACGCGCGTCTTCCCCGAGTCGTTCAACACGTGGGATAGTCTGGGCGAGGCGCATATGGTGCTCGGGCACGACGAGGAGGCGATCCGGGCCTATGAGCGGTCGCTGGAGCTCAACCCGAACAACACGAACGCGCAGACGATGATCTCGCGGATTCGCGGAGGCGCCGGACAAATGAACTAGAAACGGCACGGTCAGGCTTTGCCGCAAGTCGTAGTCCGCGAGGTCGTGCCGGTAGGCGATCATGTTCACCTCCTCCAACGTGATCATCTCTCCGGTCGCGAGTCCTTCCAGCTCGGGCAGCTGGCCTATCTCCGCATCGGGGGCCTATGGTAGCTGACATTCAACCGAACGGTTCTCCCAAAAGGGCAACAGTAATGAAGACACCATCGGTGATAACGATCGCCTTGGCGGGCGTGGCGTCTCTCCAGTGTGGAACGGAGTCGAGGCGGACTCCGGATTTTTCGTCTGTCAGCCGCGTCGACTCCGCCAAGGCGGTGGCGGTGATGTTCACGACCTACAGCACGACGCTTCTGGCCGATGGCCGAGATTGGACGGAGTTGAGGATAGCGGTAACGGATAGTACGGGGAGAGAGATCACCTCCGCCGGCGATTCGATTCGCGTCTACGTGAGCGGCGACGGAACGATCACCGGACCGGACGGCGCAGCGCTGCCCGTCTTGACGGACACGGCGGGCGTGGAATACACGCCGACGAAGCTGGTGGATGGAGTCAGTAGGCTCGCGTTCCGAGCGGAAACGTCGCCCGACCGGATAAGAGTAGAAGCCCGTTCGGGCGCGCTCTTCCCCGGATCCCACGAGATACACACCATCCCGGCCGATGTCGAGTTGTTGACGCCTACGGAAGACCAGCTTCCGCCCACCAGCAAACCGATCGATCGGATGATCGGCGCCGACATCTCCTTCCTACCGCAGATCGAGAACGGGGCAACGAGGTTCGCGAGAGGCACAGGCAAGTTCTTCGAGGACGGGCAGGAGGTCGATGCCATAGAGCTGTTGAAGAAGCATGGCTTCAACTACATACGGTTGAGGATCTTCGTCAATCCGGAGAATGAGGGTGGTTATTCACCGGGGGTCGGATTCTGCGGCTTGGACTCCACGCTGAGCATGGCGAGGAGAATCAAGGACGCTGGTCTGGGATTTCTCCTCGATTTCCATTACAGCGACTATTGGGCGGACCCCCAGCAGCAGAACAAGCCGCTGGCGTGGGCCGACCTCGACTACGAGAGCCTGAAGGACACGCTGAGGAGTTACACGACGGCGGTGCTGCGAGCCATGCAAGACCAGGGGACCCTACCCGACATGGTGCAGATCGGCAACGAAGTGAACCACGGGCTCCTCTGGCCCGACGGCCATATCGGCGAATTGGACGGGTTGGCCGGTCTGCTTCAGGCGGGCGTGGAAGGGACCGAAGCCGTCGACCCCAGCATGCCGGTGATGATGCACATCGCCCTCGGTGGTCAGAATGAAGAGGCGCGGTTCTGGTTGGACAACATGCTCGCTAGGGGAGTGAAGTTCGACATCATCGGCATTTCCTACTATCCACGTTGGCACGGTACGCTCGAGGACCTCTACAGCAACCTGCATGACCTGGTCGACCGCTACAACAAACCGGTGAACGTCGTCGAGTACAACGACTTCAAGCGAACGGTCAACGATATCGTGTTCGACCTCCCAGACGACATGGGGAAGGGGACGGCGATTTGGGAACCGCTCGGCTTCAGGAGTGGATTGTTCGACCGGGACGGCAATGTCACCGACCTCATCCACGTCTACGACGAGCTGGACGCGATTTACATAGAGGCGGCAAATCGGTAGCGGGTCGCGCGCGCCGCGTGCGGTGGTAACGCGAAGCCCGTAACTCGTTTAGCCACCCTCCGGCGCGAGCAACTGCTTGGCGAGATCCTCGAGAGCGGCACGCCGCGCGTCTTGGTCTCCGGATGCCGACTCCAAGAACGGCCGCCAGTTACGCTCCAGCGCGGGCAGTTCCACGGACCATCGCTCGCCGCGGCGGTACACCCCGTACTCGCCATAGTGCTTGTATCCGGGCTGGCCACGTTCCGCTAGCACCAGCCGGACGACCTCGCCAGTAGTGTAGAAGATCATGTCGTGCCAGAGGCGGTCGGGCGCCGCGCCGCCCACGGCTTGGAACGCTCCGTTGAGCGCCGTGCGCAGCGGTGCTTCGAGGGGATCGACGTGCGAAGCCTCGTGGAAGACGAGCTCGAGGGCCTGTGGCATGTGGTCCGAGTCGGGATCGCCGCTGGCGATCGTCAGGCGACCGCCAGTGGAGTAGGCACCCACGTCGTTGGCGTAGACGACGGCGTCCACGGCGATCTTCGTGTCGGGCCAGTGTCCGCCGTAGGCCGCCTCGAGGCGCGGTATCACCGACCCCTCGATGGCGGCGAGCGGTGGCGCGACAGACTCGATGAAGGCTCGATTGCGGGCGTCGTGCGCCGGCCACCAGTGTCGTCGGTAGATTGGGAACACGGCCTCCAGCGCATCGGCCAGTGGCTGATCCGCCGCGGGAATGGTCTGTCGCGTCCCGGCCCCGGCGGCCCAGTCACGAACGGCGATGAGGCCCGCGTCGAACACGTAGCTTCTGCCGACGGCGCTGCTGTACGCTTGGAGCGCTACGTTCCAGGCCTGTCGCCCGTCATCGTCGAGCAGTAACCGCCAGGTCTCTCGTTCGGCGACGGGCGTTGCGTAACGTGGCCATTTGCCCGCGTCGGAACTTGCCCAAGCGATGAGGAAATGGTGCAGAGTGACGCGTGGGTCGCTGCGCAGCTCGAAGCGCTGGGTCGCGGCGACGATGGCGCCCGGGTCCTGCGCTGCGAAGGGTTCGGCTTCGCTGTCCGAACGGGTCGACGTTTGGGAGACCAGCGCCAAGGCGATGAGGATCGGAAGCAGGGACATGGCTCCCCCTTCGCGTTAGATGGTTTGTTGTGCCATCGGGCTAATCGTGTTGGACTATCGCCCACCCGCGCTCAGGCTGTCAAGCGCCGCCAGCTGGCGATTGCGCGATGAACGAGCTTCGGCGGACGGAGTGTTGCAACGTGAGGACTTGGTACGTACGGTGTCACGTACAGGGTGCGGCGACCGCCCGCTGCGGTCGAGCCGCTCTCCGTGGAAAGGATGGGGGATGAAGACACGTAGGCACGTCCATGAGGAAGTCTTGCCGGGCAGTCCGGAACGCGTGTTCGCGCTGCTCCACACGCCGAGTGCTATTCGGCAGTGGTGGTCTGCGGCGACGGCGGTGGTCGTGCCCGAGCCGGGTGGCATCTGGGCTGCGGCTTGGGGCGAAGACGAGGATGCCCCGGACTACGTGACGACGGCGACCATGCGCACGTTCGACCCTCCACAGCGGATCGTGTTCGCCGAGTATCGCTACCATTCAAAGGATGGGCCTCTGCCCTTCGATGCGGAGTTCGAGACGGAGTTCCTGGTCACGCCGCACGAGCGGGGCGCCGTCCTTCGCGTGACTCAGGACGGGTTCCCGGCCGGCCCCGAGGCGGACGACTTCTACGCGGCGTGCGAGATCGGCTGGCGGGATACGTTTGCAAGCATCCGTCGATATCTCGAGGGCTGAGCGGTGGGCTGGCGAAGGTACGGCGTCGAGTCCCCGGCGTCGATAAGACAGATGGCCACCGTTCCCTGAAACTTGCGCGGTCCGGTTTTCGTATAGACATTCTATAGGAAGGACGCTCGCCTTTCGATAGGAGTCGTCGATGACCATTCCTCGAACCGATCTGCTGCGCGGCACCCTCGACATGCTGATCCTCAAGACGCTGACCCTCCAGCCCATGCACGGCCTCGGGGTCGGGCGCCGCATCGAGCAGATCACCGACGGTGCCTTCCAGGTCCAGCCCGGTTCGCTCTTCCCGGCGCTCCACCGACTGGAGCAGGAGGGATGGATCCAGGGCAGCTGGGGTGCATCAGAGAACAATCGGCGCGCCAGGTTCTACCGGCTGACCGCCGCGGGTCGGCGACGCTTGGGTGAGGAGCAGCAGAACTGGACGCAGCTGGTGTTGGCGATCACCAAGGTCCTGGAGGCGACCTGAGGGGGTACTCATGCGAGCTCATGTGTGGATCGGAAGCCTCTTCCAATCGCTATTCCGCAAGCGCCAACTGGACCGCGACCTTGACGACGAGTTGGGGGCTTACCTGGACTTGTTGGTCGACGAGAAGGTCCGGGCCGGGATGGACCCGGCCCAGGCCGCTCGTCAGGCGCGCCTCGAGCTGGGCGGCGTCGAGCAGGTGAAGGAGGAGGTTCGCGAGCGGCGGTTGGGGGCGGCGCTCGACACCCTGTGGCAGGATGCGCGCTATGCCTTCCGCACGCTGCACAAGAACGCCGGTTTCACCGTCGTCGCCCTGCTGATCCTGGCGATCGGGATTGGCGCCAACACCACGCTGTTCAGCACGGTCCACGCCGTGCTGCTGCGCGGGGCACAGTACCCCGAGGCGGACCGGTTGGTGGTCGGCCTCAAGACCGTCGAAGGCGAGGTGTCCGGTCCCGTCTCGCGGGTCGACTACTACGACTACCGCGATCACGGCGACGCGTTCGAGCAACTTGCCGCGCTCACGACGTTCACCATGCAGTTCACAGTCACCGGCGGCGGCGACCCCGAGCTGGTGGATGCTCTATTCGTTACCTGGAACCTCTTCCCAACGCTTGGCGTCAACCCGGTCGCCGGCCGTGGTTTCGTTCTGGATGAGGACAAGGGTAACGCGCCATCGGTGCTGATCAGCTACGGTTACGCGCTGCGTCGTTTCGGCGGGGCCGCCTCTGCGGTGGGCAAGACCCTCGCGATCGAGGGTACACCGCTGACCATCGTCGGCGTCATGCCGCGCGGCTTCCGCTTCATGTACGATGCCGATGTTTGGCTGCTGGTCAACCGGAACGGCCCGTTCGACACGCAGCGCGCCTCGCACAGCCATTGGGTCGTCGGACGGCTGAAGCCCGGCGTGACGATTCAGCAGGCGCAGGCCGAGGTGGACGCGATTTCCGAGGCGCTTGCCGCGGAGTACCCCGACAGCAACGAGGGAAAGGCGCTGGCACTGGTCGACCTGCAGAGCTACATGGTACGCGACGTCCGCACCAGCCTGCTGCTGCTGATGGGAACGACGGTGCTGGTGCTGTTGATCGCCTGCGGCAACGTGGCCGGCCTGTTGCTTGCCCGCGGCGAGCGGCGGCTGTCCGAGATGGCGATGAGGTCGGCGCTGGGTGCATCGCGGCGGCGACTGCTGCGCCAACTGATCAGCGAGAGCCTGATCCTGACCCTCGGGGCCGGCCTGCTGGGTATCGCGGTCGCCTTCGTGCTTCACGACCTGCTGCTGCGACTGCTGCCGATCGGCGAGGCAGGGATCGCTCCGCCGGCTGTGAGCGGGGCCGCCCTCGTGTTCACGCTGGCGGTGGCCGTCACGACGGGGTTGTTGGTCGGCATCGTGCCGGCCTTGCGGGACACGTCGCGGCAGCCGGCCCATCAGCTGAGGTCCGGGAGTCATGCCACGGAGGGGGCGCGCAGCAGCCGCCTGCGCAGCGGCCTGGTGATTCTGCAGGTCGCGCTCTCGGTGACGCTGCTGGTGGGCGCCGGCCTCTTGGTCCGCAGCCTGGTGCAGCTGTCGACCGTTGAGCTCGGCTTCGACTCCGAGAAGTTGCTCACCGGTCAGCTGCAGATCCAGTCCGCTGACTACCCGACGCCGGAACAACGCAACCTGTTCTTCGCCTCGCTGCTCGAAGAAGTAGAAGCACTGCCCGGCGTCGAGTCGGTTACGCTGGCCAACCGCCTGCCGATCCTCAGCCGCTGGCAGGACTGGTCCGTCTGGCCGGTGGGGCAACCGCCGGCCAACCTGTGGGAGGGCCTTTCGGCCATGGCCCGTTGGGTGCCGCCTGGATACTTCGAGACTATGGGCATCCCGTTGATCGCTGGCCGCGATATCGCGGCGACCGACGGCCTTGGAACTCCCTACGTCATCGTGGTGAGCGAGAGTGTGGCGGAGAGGCTTTTCCCGGGCGCCGATCCCGTCGGCCGCAGGGTGAACGTCGGCGACTGGCGCGAGTTCGAGATCGTCGGCGTGGTCGGGGACGCCCGCATCAACATGCTGCGGCAGGAGCCCGACGCTGCGATGTACATGGCGGCGGCCCAGATGGCGCCGGCGCGGATGCAAATCGCTATTCGCACCGCAGGCGACCCGACGTTGCTGATCCGTCCGATCGAGGAGCTGCTGCGACGCAAGGATCCGAACGTCCTGTTCGCCCGGCCGCGAGCCATGAGCGCGGTGGTGGATGAAGAGCTGAGGGATTTTCGGACCGTGATCCTGTCACTGACGCTGTTCGCCGGCGTGGCTCTCGTCTTGGCGGCGATCGGCCTGTACGGGGTGCTGGCCTATCACGTCGGCCAGCGCAAGAGCGAATTCGGCATCCGCTTGGCGATGGGCGCGTCCAACCGAGACCTGATCGGCATGATCGTGGGGCGTGGCCTGACGCTGGTCGCCCTCGGCCTCGTCGCGGGTCTGGCTGTGGCCTATCCCGGCACGTTGGTGTTACGAGGGTTGCTGTACGAGACGGGTCCGTTCGACCCAGCGGCCTACGTCGGGGCGATCGCATTCCTGGGGCTTGTGGCGGCGCTGGCCTGCTATCTGCCGGCACGTCGCGCCACCCGCGTCGACATCGTTGACGTTCTGCGCATGGAGTAGACGTTGCGGCGCTGGGAGTGGCGGCCTCGCTCCGTGCCACACGGTCATGGCTGCGCCGTGACAGCGGATTTGCAGGGCCGCTTCGTCATGCTGGCGATTGGACATGTACGCAGTACGAGGAATTCATCTTTTGGCGAGTCTTGGTAGGCAGTGGGAGGTAACCATGCAGCGATCCTTGCTAGCGCCGCTGCTGTTGGTGGGAATTGGCTGTCAGCCTTGCGACGTAGAGCAGGCCACCGCGACCGGACCGGACGTGATCGCGATCACGTCTTGGCTCGATCGATACGTCGCCGCTGTCAACAACGGTGACCTGGGCGCTTGGGCGAGCTTCATCGCCGACGACGCGGTGGTCATGCCGCCGGACGAGCATCCGATCAGCGGCATGGGTCGGCTCCGACCGCTCTACGAAACTGTCTTCCGCACGTACGCTTTCGACTTCAGGCCTGATGTGAACGAGGTGGTGGTCGCCGGGGATCTGGCCGTTGTGCGAGCCTTCTTCGAGGAGACGGTGACGCCGAAGGGCGAGGGTGAGCCGCTAGCGTTGAGCGGTTCATGGCTTGCCGTCTTGAAGAAACAACCCGACGGTACTTGGAAGATGTGGCGCAACATGTGGGGAGCGATACCGGCGGCGCCGACGGAGCCGCCGGGCTGATAATTCGACCGGCAGCGCTCGTTCGAACCAGCAGCTGAGCATGAGCGCGCGGCTCTGCTCCAGTGCGAGATCGCGGCCGCTCGATCCTCCGGTTGGCGAACCGCGTACACCTTCCCCATCTTGAGTTCGTAGATGAAAGCGGCTCCTCCGGAGTCGCGCTCACGTGCCAGGGAGGTACTGATGGTTACTGACGTCTTTCAGGACCTCATGCGACATATGGAATGGGCGGACGCGACGGTCTGGAACTCGGTCCTGGCAGATCCGCGCGCGCGCTCCGACGAGCGCGTTCGGGATTGTCTCCACCATGCGCACGTGGTTCAGTGGGCGTATCTGCAGATATGGCGCGACGAGCCTGTCGAGGTGCCGGCTGGTGCGTCGTTCGACGACCTGTTCGCCCTGCGTGCGTGGGGTCGCGAGTACCATCGCCAGGTGGCCGTTCAGCTCGAGACGCTGAGTGGCGAGGCGCTCGATCATCCGATCGAGTTCCCTTGGGCCGAGCAGCTCGCGGAACGTTTCGGAGGCCCGGCTCCGGCCACGCTGGCGGAGACGATCCTGCAAATCGTTTCGCACACGACCTATCACCGGGGTCAGGTGAACATGCGGCTGCGCGACCTGGGCGCCGAGCCGCCGTTGGCCGACTTCATCGCTTGGGTCTGGATGCGAAAGCCTGAAGCCGGGTGGAAGGAACATCCTGGGGTCTGACGAGGGCTTTCGAATTGCGCTGAGTGATTCGCAGGACGGTCTTGGTCCCGTCGTGGTGTGATCCTCACTCGGGTCGCTGCCGTCTTCGAGGTACCTGATGTTCCAGTTCACCGAGTCCATCATGATCGCCGCACCGGCCGCGGCTACTTGGGAAGTCCTGGCCGATGTCGAAACGTGGTGGCCGCTGTCGAACCCCGAACACATACGGATGGAGATCGAATCTGCCGAGCGTCCGATCGGTGTAGGAACGACGGTCGCTTTTGAAGAGCGCGTAGCCGGAATCAAAGGCCGCGCCGAGGGCGTCATTACGCAATGGATCCCGAATGAGCGAGCGAGCTGGGAAGGGACGGCCGAGTATCGGTATCTGGGTTTACCTTTCCGGGTCCGTGAAGGAGTTTCGTGGCAGGTCGAGAATCTGGGCGAGGAATCGAGACTCTCCGCGCGCGTTTGGGCGGAGTTCCCGGCGACGCTGTTCGGGCGGATTCTGGAGTGGTACGCGAGGTCGCTGCTGAAGGTCGTTGATCGTGACCGCGCGCACGCGCGTCGCGAATTGGAGTACTTGAAGGGCGAGATCGAACGGATCGGATAGAGGAACCCGCAGAAAGTGAGCCATGAAAAAGCGAATAGCGATGCCGATACTTCTCATGGTCGTCTGGACGATCGCGCCGGCGGGCGAAACGGGCTCGATCGCCCTCGGAGTGACCGAGCCGGCCGCGGAGGTGACGATCTACCGTGACGAGTGGGGCGTACCGCATATCTACGGCCCGACCGACGTCAGCGTCGTCTTCGCCGCCGCCTACGCGCAGGCGGAGGACAACTGGTGGCAGGTCGAAGACAACTTCGTGCGCGCTATCGGGCGCGGCGCCGAGCTGTACGGCGAAGATGCGCTGCTCGACGACTTCCTGGCTCGCGCGCTGGAGATCACGCGCCGGTCGATCGAGGAGTACGAAGCGGCTCCGGCGCGTCTACGTCGTCTGTACGACGCGTACGCCGCGGGCTTCAATCGTTTCCTGGACACGCATCCGCAGGTCGAGCGCCGTGTGCTGGACCGGGTGCTGCCCTGGCATACGCTGGCGCTGATCCGGTTCAAGTATCACCACAACGAGTATCTGGGTTACGCCGGGTTGACACGGGAGCAAGCACAGGAGGCGCTGGAGCGAGCTCGCCGCTCTGCGATCCGAGGGGAAGATGGCGGGCGCGCGGATGCGGTGCGCGCGCTTCCGTCCCTGGCCTGGCCCGCCGAGGCGCGCTCGCCGAACGGCGAGCGGGCGTTGGGATCCAACGAATGGGCGGTGGCCGGCTCGCGGACGGCGAGTGGTTATCCGATGCTGCTGATCAACCCGCACGTCTCGTTCTTCGGGCTCTCCACCTACACCGAGGTCCACTTGGAGAGCGAGGAAGGCCTGGTCTTCTCGGGGCTCACCCGTTTCGGGTTCATGCTGCCGTACATGGGCAACAACGCGAAGCTGGGCTGGGCGTACACCGACAACTACGGCGATCACGGAGATCTGTACATCGAGACGCTGAACGCCGATGCGAGCGCGTATCGCTATGGCGACGAATGGCGCGAAGCGACGACATGGACGGAGACGATCAATGTGCGAACCGACAACGGTCTGGAGCGACGCGAGTATCGTCTCACGAAGACCCATCACGGCCCAATCGTCGGCGTCACCGACGACGGCCGGCCGCTGGCCGTCCGGCTGGCCAAATTGGACGAGGGCGGCTGGTTCGAGCAGTGGTACGGGATGATGAGGGCGCGCTCGCTGCAGGAATGGCGTGCCGCGGCGGCACTGCTGAACGTCCCCTACATGAACACGATGTACGCCGACCGAGACGGCAACATCCTCTATATATATAACCACGCGATCCCGCGCCGGTCGTTGGCGTACGACTGGTCGCAGCCCGTCGACGGGAGCGATCCCGAGACGGAATGGCATGGCTACCATTCGCTGGACGAACTGCCGCAGTTCCTCAATCCGGCCAGCGGGTACCTGCAGAACACCAACTCGACCCCGTTCATGGCGACGGACGGGATTGAAGTCGGCCGTGAGGATTTCCCGCCTTACATGGTGGGAGGCGAGACCGACAACCGGCGCGCCCAGAACTCGCGCCGCGTGCTGCGGCAACTGAACGACGTAACGCTGGACGATTTCGCACGTGCCGTGCTCGACACGCGATTGATCGCGGCGGACGAGTGGCTGGACGACTTATTCGCTGCCTTCGAACGGCTCGAACGCGATGATCCGGCCGCCGCGGCCCGACTCGCGGGCCCGGTCGCCGCACTGCGGGGTTGGGATCGCACGGCCGCCAGGGCTTCGGCCGCGACCACGCTCTTCGTCCGCTGGAGCGAAAGCGTCAATCCTGACCGCATGCGGCAGAGCGATCGATGGCTGGAGGCGCTGGCCGAGGCCGTGGAGCGGCTCGAGGCGGATTGGGGCACCTGGGAAGTGCCGTGGGGCGAGGTCAACCGGATCCAGCGGCCGGACGCGTCTGGCCGGCTTCCGTTCGACGATGCGCTGCCCAGTCTGCCGGCGGCGGGCGCGCCCGGGTGGCTGGGCTCGGTCTTCACTTTCCACACGCAGCGTGCCGAAGGCGGAAAACGCCACTACGGCGTGCACGGCAACTCGTTCGTCAAGGTGATCGAGTTCGCTCCGGACGTCCGGAGCCACTCGATCTTCGTTTTCGGGCAGAGCGGTGACCCGGCGTCGCCACACTACTTCGACCAAGCCGAGTTGTATTCCGCCAAGGCGTTCAAGCCGGCCTGGTTCTCACGGGAGGACGTGGAGGCGCACGCCCAGCGAACGTACCAGTTGCAACGGTCCACGAGCGACGCGGGACTTTGAACGTCGCGGATTGGCCGGGGCACATGGCGCTCCGATGCACTGAACGGCTCG
>JASFLD010000062.1:0-12717 GCA_050118275.1 Gemmatimonadales bacterium | reverse complement strand
CATTCTCTCGCGCCTGTTCCTCGATCCCGGTCAGCCGGCGGTCATCGAGGAAGTCACCTTTACGGGTGTCCACCAGATCACCGTCGGCCGTGATGCGGCCGTGCGGATCGTCCCCACGGACCTCGAAACGGGTGTGGACGTCGAGGCCATTGAGGCCGCCTTCAGGGAGTCCCCGAGACCTCGCCTGGCGGTGTTGATCACCGATTTCCACAACCCGCTGGGCGTGTCGGTGGCGGCGGACAAGCGATCACGGCTGGCCTCGCTGGCCGCCGAGTACGGTGTCCCGCTGATCGAGGACGATCCGTATGCCCCCCTTCGCTTCAAAGGGGATGCGCTGCCGCCGATCAAGGCTTACGACGAGGCGGGCATGGTGTTCTACCTGGGTTCCTTCTCGAAGATGCTGGCCCCAGCCCTTCGATTGGGCTGGCTGGTGGCTCCTGCGAGTCTCATGCAACGGATCACGACCATCCGCGAGTCTTTCGACCTCGAATCGTCGACGCTGTATCAGCGCGCGGTGGCCGAGTTCATGTGTCGCGGGATGCTGGAGCCGCATCTGGAGAGGATCACAGGTGCTCACCGCCAGCGCTGCGACATCATGCTGGCGGCACTCGACGAAGGGCTCGCGGATATCGCTCGCTGGAGCAAGCCGGACGGTGGGGTGTTCGTGTGGGTCTCGCTGCCCGAGCAGCTCGACACGGCCGAGATGTTCCAGGCGGCGATTCAGCGCCAGGTCGCCTACATACCCGGCGGCGTTTTCTCCGTCGATGGCCGTACCAAGAACGCCGTCCGCCTCAACTTCAGCAATGTCAAGCCGGACGCGATCCAGGAGGGAGTGCGCCGTCTGTCAGAGGTGATCCGCGCAGCGCTCGAGGCGTCTGCGACGGCCTGAGACTCCGGCTTCTGGCGCAATCGGAGCAAATAGTCAAGGCGGCTGGGAGCGGGTCGTCTCGCTACGGCCTCCCCCGCGCTCACGGCTGACGCCGTGACCGCAGGCTCGCAAAACCAGCTTCGCTCGGACGACCCGCTCCCAGCCTCTCTCTGCACCTCCTCTAATACCTCGGGAGGAGCCGCAGAACCGACGAGCGTAGTCGGTTTTAGCGGCCCGGCTCGGATCGCAGGTTAGAGTCTGAGGGTGCCTCCACAAGATACGTCCGCGATGAGCCGCGCTCTTGCTTGCCGGGCCGACCGAAGCGAGCGGTTCCCCGGCTCCGACAGCTACTCGAGATCAGAACGGCTAGACCGACCTCACCCGCTCCACGACCATATCACCCATCTCGGAAGTACCGATCCCGCTGCGGGCATCCGCCGACGGGACAGCCCCGCTTCCCAAGAGATCCCCCAAGGCGTCCTCGATCCGGGCGGCGGCAGAAGTCTCCCCTAGGTAGTCCAGCATCATCGAGATGGCGCCGATCATGCCGAGCGGGCAGGCCACATTCTTCCCGGCGTACTTGGGGGCCGAGCCGTGGATCGGCTCGAACATCGACGTCTTGCCGGGATGGATGTTCCCGGAGGCCGCGATCCCCATACCTCCCTGCAGCATGGCGGCCAGGTCGGTGACGATGTCCCCGAACAAGTTGGTCGTCACGATGACGTCGAACCACTCCGGGTTCTTGATCATCCACATACAGCACGCGTCGACGTAGGCGTGATCCCTCTCCACCTCCGGGTAATCCTCCGCGACGGCGGCGTAGGCCCGGGTCCAGATGTCATGCGGCCGAATCGCGTTCGCTTTGTCCACCAGCGTCACCTTCGGCTTGTGACCTCCACCCCGCTCCGCCGCGCGCTTCCGGGCCAGCTCGAAGGCGTAGCGCGACGCCCGCTCGCACCCCTTCCACGTATAGACGCCGTTGACGAGCGCCACTTCGTCCGGAGTGCCCTTCTTCAGGTGCCCGCCGATCTGCGAATACAACCCCTCGGTGTTCTCGCGGACCACGACGAAGTCGATGTCCTCCGGCGTCTTGTCCTTCAGAGGGCATAGGTGTTCGGCATAAAGCTTGATGGGACGGAGATTGATGTACAGGTCGAGCCCGAAGCGCAGGCCCAGGATTATCGACCGCTCGACCAGTCCCGGCTCCACCGCGGGGTGGCCGATGGCGCCCAGCAGGACCGCATCGAGTGTGCGCCACTCGTCGATCACCGAATCCGGCACCAGCTCCTTCGTCTTCAGATAGTGCTCGCTGTTGTACGGGTACTCCACCAGCTTGTAACCGAATCCTCCGACCGGGGCGACCGCCTCCAACATCTTGAGGCCTTCCTGCATGACCTCGGGCCCGATCCCATCACCCGCGATGACTCCGATGTCGTAGGATTTCATTCTCGCTCGCCTCGCCTATGTCATGTGTTGGATCGTCAGCCCCAGCCGACGATGCGCCGCACAACTACTCCCCTACGTCGCCGGCCACGACCGCATCGTCCTCGAACCTGCCCGACAGGTCGCACACTCCACCCGACATCAGCTTCGGATACGCCCTTTCGAAGGCCCGTCGCAGCTCCTTCAGCGGCAGGTCGGCGTATCGTCCATGGTCCCGCAGGTACTCCATGTGTCGATTCCCCGCCCGGTCGAACGGCTGGAACACCGCATCGTGCACACCATCGAACTCGAGAGTCGCCACACCGAACCGCTCGCACAGCGACCGATTGAACGCCGGCGTCGCCTTGACCCAGCGGCCATCCAGCAGAAGTTCGGCGTAGCCGTGGTAGACGAACACGTCGGTGCCCATCGAACGCCTGAGCCGTTCTGTGGTGAGGTGATTGCGGACGTCGGCGAACCCCAGACGAGCGGGTATGCCGTGGACCCGAGCTGCGGCGGCAAGCAGGACCGACTTGGCAATGCAGAATCCGTATCCGCGAGCCAGCGTGGCGCTCGCCCGCATCGCCTCTGGCCGCAGATCGATCCGGTAGGGGTCGTAGCGGAACTCATCCCGTACCGCGTAGTACAGAGCGATGGCCCGATCCAGCTCACGGTTCGCGCCGCCGGCGACACGTTCGGCAAAGGCGATGACACTCGGGTGATCGGAGTCGATGAAACGAGTCGGCTTCAAGTACTCGGCCCGCGTCTCGTCTCCTGAGCGCATGAGAATCCTTTGTCGTCTGGCGCCGTTGATGGTAGAGTGTATCAATATAGGAAGCGGGCGAGCGGCCGCGAGGGCTCGTGCGGGGCGTTTCGACCACACAGCGATGGCGTGCCACAAGGAGGTTGGAGCTTGGCTAGGCAGCTGATGTCGGGTAACGAAGCGATCGCCTTGGGGGCGTGGGAGGCCGGCGTGTCGTTCGCGGCCGGCTATCCGGGTACCCCGAGTACCGAGGTGCTCGAGAGCGTGGGTGGCTACGACGAGGTAAACGCCCACTGGTCCACCAACGAAAAGGTGGCGTTCGACGAAGGGATGGGCGCTGCCCTGGGCGGGCTGCGGACCCTCGTCACCATGAAGCACGTCGGGCTGAACGTCGCGGCCGACCCGTTCATGGTCTTCCCCTACGCGGGCACGAACGCCGGGTTCGTCGTCTTGGTCGCCGACGACCCGGGCATGTACTCCTCGCAGAACGAACAGGACAGCCGCTACTTCGCGAAGATGGGCAAGGTGCCGCTGCTCGAGCCCGCCGATGCCGCCGAGGCCCGCGAGATGATCAAGCGGGCGTACGAGCTCAGCGAGCGTTTCGCAACGCCGGTCATGTTCCGAACCACCACCCGCCTGGCGCACACCCGTGGCATCGTCGAGCCCGGCGAGCGCGTCGAGGTTCCGCGGCGACCGTTCGCGCGCGACGCGCGCCAGTACGCGATCCCGGTCTATGCCCGCTTCCGGCGCCCGGAGCTCGAGGAGAAGCTGCGTCGGCTGCGCGAGTATGCCGAGGAGTTCGAGGGGAACGTCATCGAAGAGGGTGACCCAACCATCGGGGTGGTCAGCCACGGAATCCCCTACCAATATGTTAGGGAGGTGGCGCCCGAAGCCACCGTCTTCAAGCTGGGCATGCTCTATCCCCTACCTGAGAAGCGATTGAAGGAGTTCTGCGCTCGCTTCGAGACGGTGTACGTCGTCGAGGAGAGCGAGGGGTTCATCCAACAGGAGATGGCCAGCTTCGGCATCCACAACGTGGTGGGCAAGGAGCGATTCACAAACATCGGCGAGCTGAGCGCCGATCTCGTCGCCGCCGGGTTGAAGGGAACCCCTGTAGCGGCCGACTTCAGCAAGGACGTGGCCGTCCTGCCGCGTCCGCCCAAGATGTGCGCCGGCTGTCCACACTCCGGTACTTTCGCGGCGCTGCGTAAGCTCCGCGTCCTGGTGACGGGCGACATCGGTTGCTACACGTTGGGCTGTCTCCCGCCGCTCTCGGCCATCGACACGACCTTCTGCATGGGCGCCAGCATCGGAAACGCGACAGGCTTCAGGCAGGCGGGTGAGGAGCGCGTCGTCGCCGTCATCGGCGACTCGACGTTCCTGCACAGCGGACTGCCCAGCCTGATGAGCGCGGTCTACAATCAGGTGCCCACCACGATGATCCTGCTGGACAACAGTACCACCGGTATGACCGGCCACCAAGAACATCCCGGTACGGGACACACGCTCAAGAACGCGCCGGCGCCCACCGTCGATTACGAAGCCCTGGTCCGCGCCATCGGCGTACAGCACGTGACGGTGCTGGACCCGTGGAACCTCAAGGAGATGAGAACCGCCGTGAAGGCCGCGCTCGCCCACCCAGGCCCCGCAGTCGTCATCGCCCGACGCGCCTGTGTGCTACTACCCGAAGAGAAGACCCGCGAGCGCACTCCTTACCTGGTCGTAGAAGAGGACTGTATCCAGTGCGACTACTGCATGAAATGCGGCTGTCCCGCCCTGGTGTGGGAGGGCGATTACCCGAAGGTCCGCGACTGGGAGTGTATCGGGTGCGCCATCTGCGCCCAGCTGTGCCCGGTGGACGCCATCATACCGGTGGAAGCCGCCGTACCCGTCGAGGAGTCCTGAGCCATGGCTGTGACGAACGTATTGATCGCCGGTGTCGGCGGTCAGGGAGTCATCCTCGTCAGCGAGATCCTCGCCCTCGCCGCTCTGGCGGACGGGCGGGATGTGAAGCAAGGCGAGTTCCACGGCGTCGCTCAGCGCGGCGGCGCCGTCTTCAGCCACGTCCGCTTCGGCGATCGCGTACACTCACCATTGGCGCCGCTGGGCGAGGTGGACTATCTGTTGGCCCTGGAGAAACTCGAGGCACTCCGCTACGCCCACTTCGTCAAGCCTGGCGGCACGATCATCGTGAACGATCACAAGGTTGAGCCCGTGCGGGTGGGCGACGAGCGACCCTACCCCGAGGAAGCCGTAGACTTTCTGGCCGACAAAGGCTTCAAGGTGATCGAGGTCGATGCCACCCAGCGGGCGATCCAGCTGGGGAACCACAAAGTGACGAACGTCATCGTCCTCGGTGTCCTTGCGGCCCTCCTCGATATTCCCGCCGACGTGTGGGAACGGACACTCGAATCACGAATTCCCAAACAGATTCTCGCCTTGAACCAGCAGGCGTTCGCCGCAGGGCAAGAGTTCGTCAGCAGTCTAGTCTAGAGCCGTTCCCTCTCAACCCGAGACGAAGCCCGGGCGGGCGACGCCCAGGTCGCGCCTGCTATTGGTCAGCCCCGCGATGCGCGGTTGATGTTGCCCCCGTTTGCTCAGCTCAGGAATGTCCGGGGATCGGTGATGCGGCCACCCACCGCCGAGGCCGCCACCGTGGCCGGTGAGGTGAGATAGACAGATCCGGCCCCGGCCCGGCCCTTGAAGTTCCGATTCGAGGCGAAGACACCCACCTCCCCGTCACGGAGGATGCCCGGCCCCATGCCCAGGCAGGCGCCACACGACGGCGGCACCACCTGCCCACCCGCTTCCAAGAAGACTCTCAGATAGCCGCGGTCTCCCGCCGTCTTCATCGTATCGAGAGTGGCGGGAGACACGATGAATCGCACACCGGGCGCCACTTTTCGGCCACGGATCACTTCGGCTGCCGCGGCAAGATCCTCCAGTTTCCCTCCCGTGCAGCTACCCAACCACGCCACGTCGACCGGCGTCTCCTCCAGGTCCGCTATCGCGACTCCGTTGTCCGGCTTGTAGGGCGGAGCGACGACCGGTACCAGTCTTGAGAGATCGAAGGAGAGTTCCCTCAGGTACTGCCCGCCGGGGTCCGCCCGGACCTCACCCATCGGGAACAGCCCGCACGTGCCGCCGCCCTCCACCACCATGTTGGCAATGGTCGACCGATCGTCGGCTGACAGACCCTCGAGGCCCGAGCCGGCGAATTCGACGACGGCATCGGTGAAGCCGTTCATCGTCACTTCACTCAGAATCTGGAGGATCGCGTCTTTGGCGTAGACGCCCTCGGGCATCTTCCCTTCCAGCGTCACGCGGACGCTCTCCGGCACGTCCAGCCAGATACGGCCCGACGCCATCACTTCGGCGAGGTCCGTGGTACCCACCCCGACGGCGAGGGCGCCATAGGCGCCGTAGGTACAGGTGTGCGAGTCGGTGCCGATGAGCAGGATGTCCGGCTCGATCAGTCCCCGCTCGGGAAACAGGACATGGCAGATTCCCTGACTCGTGAACGGCGCCACAGGGAGGAACGCGTGGGGAAGCTGCTGCCTCTCCACGAAACGCGACACGCCATCGGCCATCTCCCCCGCTCGCTCGTCCTCCCGCACCAACGGGATCTGCAAGGTATGGTCCACGGCCACTAACAACTTCTCTCTATCCCAAACCTTGAAGTCGGAGCCATATGCGGCCTCGAACTGCCGTGCGGCGATCGGCAGCACCAGCTCGTGGGTGATCGCCTTGTCCACATCCGCGAAGACGGTCATCCCCGGCTCCACATACTCGAGTCCCGCGGCCCTGCCGAGAATCTTCTGCGCCATGGTCATGGGCCTGGGAGCACAACTCTCCTGCGGCGCCCGTCGGCCACTCTTATTGAAGGCCGTCAGACCTCCCGACTCGATGATCGTGCGGTGGATCGGCGCGGTCCCTTTCCAGAATTCCTCGCCGGATGCCTCGACGCGCAGGTCCTCCCCAGTGCTCACTCCCTCCGCCAACGCCGGGTTTCGTGAGATCGGCAGTCCGCAGTTGACCGCGTTGCGATAGAAGATCCTGGCAAACGAGCGGGCGATCACGACCTTTACACCGGCGTGGATGAGCGCCACCGGGGCGACCTCGCGCGAGCTCCCGCAGCCGAAGTTGTCCCCGGCCACCACTATGTCGTAGGCTCCCGACCGAAACGGCACACCACCCAGACTCTTGGAGGGATGGAGGTCCTCAAGCGCGTACTGGCCCAGGCTCTCCACATCGGTCGTAGCACAGTAGCGCGCCGGGATGATCTCGTCGGTGTTCACGTCGTCTCCCGCGACGAACACCCTGCCCTGTATCTCACTCACCATCTCGTCCCTCAGTCTCTCCTCTCGGGCGTTCGTCTGATACGCCGACTCGCAGATGGTAGACGATCGCAGCGTATGCGGCACCGCCTGCTACTGGGGCGCGGCCGACCCACTCCTCAACGATGACATCGCCATGACGATGAACATGCCGACTCGCTAGTGTAACAGGGCGGCTGCCCCGACCGCCATAGTAGTTCAGATTCGCCACGGATAGCCCGGAGTATCTTCCTCCGGGCTTGGCGTTTTGTCTGTCGCCTGGTTTGTCAATGTAGTCTCGTGAGACTACATTGCCGACATGAAAGCCGTCGGGGTGAGAGAACTCAAGGCCCACCTGAGCCGCTACCTGCGTGAGGTGCGGGCCGGCGAAGTCATCTTGGTGACCGACCGCGGCCACGTCGTAGCGGAACTGCGGGCCCCCGGGCCTACAACCACGGTAGAATCCGAGGCGGACCGGGCCTTGCGCCGTCTGGCCGATACCGGTGCGCTGCGCATCGGGGAGCCCCACGACAAGCACGTCTACCAGAAGTCGCCCCTGCGGGCGCGGTCCGGTACAGCCCGCACGCTGCTCGGCGAGGAGCGTGAGGAGAGTTGATCGCCTACGCGGAGAGCAGCGCGGTGCTCACCTGGCTGCTCGGCGAGCCGGAGGAAGCAGCGATCCGTCAGGCGCTCGCCGCTGCCGAGCGAGTCGTGGCCTCGACCCTGACTCGGGTCGAGTGCGCCAGAGCCCTGGCTCGAGGCGTGAATACCGAGCGTCTCGTTCGCCGCGATGAGCTGGCCGCGCTCCAGCTATTCGATCGGGTATCGGCGTCCTGGTCGACGCTGGAGCTGACCGGGCGGGTGCTCGATCGCGCCTGCGCGAGATTCCCACACGAGCCGGTCCGCACGCTCGACGCCCTGCACCTCGCGACGGCGGCGATCTTCCACGAAGCGCTGGGGACGCTCACCGTAGTTTCGCTTGACGAGCGGATTCGGAAGAACGCTGTGTCCCTCGGCTTTCTAATCGCTCCCTGAGAGAGGATCGGGCAGCCCTGACTTCAGCCTCCCGGACGGGAATCATGGTCGGCATCAGGACCTGCCCGCAGACTGCGACGCGTGAGGAGCCGGGTGGGGTGGTAATGATTGCGGCTAGTTGTTCGTTCGCCGTTATGAAGCACGCGGTCAGTTCTTCGTTCGCCGGGCCGCCAGCTCCTCCGGATCGAACACCCCTCGCTGGACGACCCGGAGATCGTGTACACGCGCGAGTCCATGCTGGGCAAGACGTACCTGCTGGTTTTCGGGGCTACTTGGTTTGGGCCCTGTGTGGCGCAGATGGCAAGCCTGCACCAGGTCCACAAGGACTACGCTCCGCTGGGGCTCGAGATTTTGAGCGTCTCGATGCACGACTCTCCGGACGCTGTTGGAACTGCCGTGCGGGTGAGTGGAAGATGCTGTGGCTTGATACTCAAGTGGGTGGAGATTTCCAAAGTGGGCCCGCCGTGCGGTTCGAGCTGATTGGAACACGCACCGCGATCTTGGTAGACGCGAACGGCACCATCCTCGCCTTCGGTCAGGAGAACATGTTGGGCGATAATCTGCGGCAGGTGCTGGTCGAGTTTCTCGGGGAGATCTAGGCGACGGAGTTCGTTCGGAGCCGGGTGCCCTCGCTCGCTCTAAGGCCTGGCGTTGCCTCAGTCAGATCCCCGAGCCCGAGCCACAGCGTCCTGGACCACCGCCGGCGTGTACGAGTCGTACTTCAGCGGCGCACCGTAACCCGTACGGGGACCGTAAACCGCGAGCAGCGGGATCCCAACCCAGTCGAGCTGGGCGAGCTTCGCCTTCCCCGGCGGGTTGTCGGTGGTGAGGTCCACCCTCATCGGCACGATACCCGGCGCCTCGAACAGCTCGACGATCTGGTCTTGGTGTAGCACGCCAGATTCCAATGCCTTGCAGTTGAGGCACCACTCAGCGGTGAAGTCGAGAACGATCACCTCACCCTTGGCTGCCGACTCGCTGAACCGCTCGGGTGTGTAGTAGACCCAGTCGATGGGGCCATGGCTGGACAGCCCCCGTGCAGCGTACAGTAAGGTAAAGGCGAAAGCACCGGCCACAGCAGTGACGACTCCGCGGCGCGCCGTCGAACGGCTGAGCATGAAGGTTCTAAATGTCAGCCAACTGCAGGCGACCACGCCGAACCCGGCCACCAGCCACCAGAATCCGCGACGGGGCGGCTCCGGTGGTTCCGCCAAGGCCGCTGCGGCCCAGGTCCCTATGAAGAAGGTGGCCACGGCCAGCATGACCAGACCGATCACCTGCTTGACCAGTACGCTCCAGGGTCCCGAGCGCGGCACCTTCTCCACGAGTCGAGGCCGAGCGCTGAGCACGGCATAGGGAAGCGCCATCCCGAATCCGATGGCCCCGAACGTCGCCAGCGTGACGGGCGGTGCCTGGGTCGCCGCCCAGGCCGAGGCACCTCCCATGAACGGAGCCGTGCACGGCGTGGAAAGCACCGCCGTCATTATTCCGAACCCGAAAGACCCAACCAACGTCTCCTGTCCAGGGTCGAGACGATAGACCGCTTGCGGCAATCGCAGGCTGAAGAGACCCAGCATCCCGAGTGCCATGACGGCGACGATCACCCCGACGACCAGTGCGAACCAACCCGTCTGGAACAGGCTGCTGATGGCATCGAACCCAGTGATGAAAGCGATGGCGCCACCCAGCGCGATCCAAAACGCCACGACACCCGCCGACATGACCAGCCCGAGAAGCAGCAGCCGTGACCGGTCACCGGCGGCGCGACTCAGCCCCATGATCTTGATGGGGATCACGGGGAGTACGCACGGGGTGAGGTTGAGGATGAAGCCGCCCAACGCCGCTAGCATGAGCAGCAGCGCGAGCCCTTCGAACCTGCTTGGATCGAACTCGAAGGACCAGCCGAATGCGCTCATCGTGAGCGGTGGCAACCCCATCGTTGGCGAAGCATCGGCCCCGAAGGCTCGCCAGTCGAGCTCGGCGAAGACCTCGGGCTCGATTGCCTGGACGGCCACGACTGCATCGGCTGTGACCGCTGTCAGCAGGACGTTCAAGCGCACAACCCTCGGAACGTAACAGCGGTGCTCATCACACGCCTGGTAGCGGACTGCCAGCTCGAGACTCAACTCGCCGGGTTCGACATCGTTCGCGATCGTCACCGGCAGGTATACCGCCGCAGTGTCGACGTACGACAGAAGCTCGATGGGTGAGCCTGTATAGCGGACCGTGACTGGTTCGGGGGCGGGCCACTGCGCGGCCCCGATCTCGATGAACTCGCTGACGGCGAAAATCTCGATGGTCGTCGCTATGGGCACGAAGTCAGGGCCGAACTCGGGGGGCACGATCGGTTCGTTCGGCCAGGTGTGGAAGCGAGGCGGATGTTGAAGGACAACCGCGAGGGGCAGCTGCTCCCCGGCTCGAACCACCGATTTCGCAGGAATGGCCCGGACGCTTACTGCCGGGCGACCTCGATAGGTGGGCCCAAGCTGGGCGTGCCCCCGCTGTGCAGTCAGCGTACAAGCGAGGGCGGCGATGATCAGGGCGCGCCCGAGCGCTTTCGACATCATGCGGACCCGATGGCCTCATGTGGTTGGCGAGGCAACGCGCCGGCCAATCTCTCACCAGTGCGAGGAATACTGCAATATGCGCTCGACCTCGCGCCGCATCAACGACCTGTCGTTCCAGCGAATGCGGTTCTCCAGGTGGGATTGCGGCGTTGGCTACACTCGCTCTCACGCCAGGCCGAGAGCTGCGGGGTTAGACTCGATGCGCGCGTCGGTCACGCGAACGAATCACGGCGGCACCAGGTTCGAGGGCCTGTCGCACTCTTAGAACGGTGCGGACCTCGTTGCCCGACGTCGACAGGGCGTCGCTCAGCGAGCTCCGAATCCAGGCATCGTCGTCAACGATGAGGATTGATCGCTTGATGGTCCGGCCCGATCATTTGGGCGACAACCACAGCCGCCGGGCTGTTCACTTTGCGAAACCTAGCGACCGCAAGAACTCGTCCACTTCCCGATAGGCCGCGCCCTGCACCTCCGGATCGGGATTCGGCATGCCGTCGTCCGGCTCGGTTGACGGCGTGAAAAGATGACCGACCCCTTCATACACATGGAGATCACAGCGATTGCCGGCATCGCGCATCTGGTCGCAGAACCGCTGTGTACCTGCCAGTGGCGTCACCGTATCCGAGCGACCTTGAATGATGATGGTTGGTGGGAGACCTGCGCGAACGTGCTCGTCGGGCGAAAGCTCAGCGGCGCTCGCCCTGTTGCCCAACAGTCTCTGGAACCAGCCGTCATGGACGACAGATACCGCTGGCGATTCCAGTAAGAGCGCATCGGGCGCACTACTGACGCCCCCGCCCGTTACCGACTCATCAAAGATCGCCGCACAGGTTGCCAGGTGCGCACCCGCCGACCATCCGTAGGCGGCGATCCGATCGCTAACAACTCCCAGTTCCGCCGCGTTCGATCGAGTCCAGCGGACAGCCGCCTTCGCGTCGGCGATGGCCTCCAACGGCGTGATCTCCTTCTGGTCCGATAGTCGGTACTGAATCGCAATCGCGACCATCCCCAACTCTGCAAAGTGCCTCGCCCGCCCGAACGCCCACTCCGCGGCTCCGTTGTGCCAACCGCCACCGTGGAAGACGAGGATGGCAGAGCGTGCGGTGTCTGCCGTGTGGCCGGCAGGCGCGAACAGATAAGCATTCAGTTCCCGGCCATCGTGCACGGCATAGACATGCTCGACCGGGCCAAGCACCGAACTGCTGTCCTGCGCGACCGCCTGGCACGGCACGCTAGCCAACAGGAAGCCGACCAGAGTCAAAATCCGCTTACATCTCATTGTCATCACAACCGGTTCAGACTGTTCTACCCTCCACAACCAGTTTCCGGAGGGGTCACAACCGACAGGCGGGCGGCAGACTCTACTCGTCCCGCGGTTCTGGTATCGGAAGATCCGAGTTGTAGCTGAGCGCTTTCACTTCCCAGCCCGAACCGTCAGTGCGCTGGAAGACCCAAAGCTGATTGCCTTTGTCGGGAGGCGACCCCTCCGTGGAGAACGTGTAGGCGCTCAACGCAAACGCGTAGTCCCCCTGCCCCCATATCTCTCGATCGACGAATGCCAGCTCCTCTATCGGGGGAAACGTAGAGACCCAACTCCGCAGAGCTTCGCGCCCTCTCAGCGCCGGCGCATTGGGCGAATAGATCACCGCATCTTCAGCAAACAGCCCAGCCCATGTCGCGTACTCGGCTTCCAGCAGAGTACTGGTGACGTCGTCGATGACCTGCTGAATGGCCGCTATGTCCTGT
>JASFLD010000061.1:0-12736 GCA_050118275.1 Gemmatimonadales bacterium | reverse complement strand
TGCTGTCCGTGCCGCGTTAGGTGCGGGCCGGCGGCGTCTGTTCCGGCAACTGATGACCGAAAGCCTTCTTCTGGGGATAGTCGGTGGGGCGTTGGGATTGCTGCTGGCACTATGGGGGGTCGATGTGCTCGTTCGGCTGGCGCCGGGCGACGTCCCGCGGCTTGCCGAGGTGCGCGTCGATGGTTGGGTTTTAGTCTTCGTACTGGCGATTTCCGTAGTCACCAGCGTGGCTTTTGGCGTCTGGCCCGCGCTGCAGGGATCGAGTGCGAACCTGCGCGGGTCGTTGAATGAAAGCGGTCGCGCCGCCACGGAGGGGAAGCATCGACGACGGCTGAGCGCGGGACTCGTCGTGTCGGAAATCGCCCTCTCGTTGGTACTGGTGTGCGGTGCCGCGTTGCTGACGAAGAGTCTCTTGCTGCTGCAGCATGCGGATCTCGGCTTCCGGCCCGACGGTCTGCTGGTCATGCGCTTGGCACTTCCGGACACGCGCTACACCGAGGAGGCGCAGATGGAGGCTTTCGTTCGAGATGTGACGGAGCGCGTGCAGGTCCTTCCGAGCGTGATTTCCTGCGGTGTGGCTCTGGCCCATCCGTTCAGCGGGATGGCGGCGACGCTGAGGTTCACGATCCCGGGCCGCGTCACAGAGGCCGGTGAGGAAACATCTGCCGATTATCAGGTGGTAACGCCGGGCTACTTCGAGACGATGGGGATTCCGCTGTTGAAGGGGCGTGACTTCGGCGAAGCTGATAATGCCGATGGGCCACCGGTCGTCGTCATCAACGAGGCGCTGGCCAGGTGGGAATGGCCCGGGGAAGATCCGATCGGCAAGCGGCTTGCAGTGGGTGGTGGCACTAGCTCCGAGATCGTGGGGGTCGTGGGTGACGTCCGGCACTTCGGCTACGATCGCGAGCCGAGGCCGGAGATATACGCCCCGTACTATCAAGACCCTTGGCCCTTCATGGCGCTGCTGGTACGGGCTGAAGGCGATCCGCGCAATCTGATCGGAGGGATCCGACAGCAGGTGCTGGCGGTGGACAGCGAGCAGCCGGTCTACGCCGTCAACACCATGGACCGAGTGCTTGCCGAATCCCTGCACACACGGCGCTTCCTGAGTCACCTGCTTGTCCTGTTCGCGGCCGTCGCGATCGTCTTGGCGTTGGTCGGCATTTACGGAGTGATCTCCTACACGGTCAACCAGCGCGTTCACGAGATCGGGATCCGCATGGCACTCGGCGCGCAACGCGGGGAGGTGCTCCGCTACATCCTGTCGTGGGGCTTCAGCCTGGTGTTGCGCGGCGCCGTGGTCGGCCTGCTCCTCGCCGTCGCCGTCGGAGGCTCGATTTCGGGCCTGTTGTACGGTGTCGGCCCTGCAGACCCTTCTGTCCTTGCGGGGGTTACGCTCCTGCTCATCGTGGCCGCCACGGCTGCGACCTACGTACCGGCGCGGCGCGCTTCGAGGGTGGATCCCCTGGTGGCGCTTCGTCACGAGTGATTTGCCGCGATCCAACCCTTGCGGTCTTTGGGGCTCGAACCTACCCGACGCGGGGTCCGGAACGGCCGTGAATCCTCAGGCTTCACGCGGGCGTACGGACCAGAGAGAGTCCGCGACCCTACTGCAGGGCGGTTGGACTGGTCAAGGATGGTCAACACGAGGGGCATAAGCTATGCCGAGGAAAGCCTTCCCACGCACCTCAACCATTTGGCTGGCTGTTGCGGCCGCCGTATTGAATTGTCAGCCAGGGGCAAAGCCCGAACAGGACGCCGACTTCCCGATTCTGACCGGACCCTACTTGGGACAGCCGGCGCCAGGGGCCGAGGCCGAGTTGTTCGCGCCGGGCATTGTCTCGACGGGCATGTACACGCGCGACGTTGCCATGACGCCCGACGGTAGGGAGATGTATTTCGGCGTTTCCGTCGCCGGACTGAGCGTGATCGTGCAGACGAAGCTGGAAGATGGCCGTTGGACGGAGCCCGAAGTGGCGCCTTTCTCGGACAATCCGGACTACATGAACCTCGAGCCGCACATCAGTCCCGATGGACAGAGGTTCTACTTCCTCTCGACGCGGCCGCGCGACGGGGGCCCGATGCCCTCCGAGGACGTCGGCCAGTGGGTCAACCAGGACATCTGGGTCATGGACCGGGCCGACGGCGGCTGGGGCGAGCCCTACAATCTCGGTCCGCCGGTGAACTCGGACGACGAGGAGTATTTCCCTTCCGTCACGCGGGACGGGACGATCTACTTCACGCGGACCCCCGCGGGCACCCGGGAGAGCTACATATACCGAGCGCGCGCGGTTGACTCGGGGTTCGCTGAGGCCGAGAGATTGGGCCCCGAGGTCAACTCCACGACTTCGCAATTCAACGCGTTCATCGCTCCGGACGAGAGCTACCTGATCGTGTCTGTGTTGGGGCGAGAAGACAGCAAGGGAGGGGCGGACTACTACATCGTCTTCCGTGACGACCAGGACAGGTGGAGTCGACCTATCAACATGGGAGACGCGATCAACACGCCACGCAGCGGCGAGTACTCGCCGTTTGTATCGCGGGACGGTCGATACTTTTTCTTCATGTCGACGCGGCCCAGACCGCGCGCGACCATTCCGGAGAAGCTGACTTACGAATTTCTCGAAGATGTCTATCGCGCCCCGCAGAACGGCAATCCCGACATCTACTGGATCGATGCGGCGTTCATCGAGCAGATGAGGGACAGCGCGCGCATGGAAGACTCGCAATAGGCCCGGACTCCGGGCAGGTTATTCCGAGTGGTGGAGCCATCGGCGGACAACGCTCCGCCGAAGCCCGGCGTCCAAAGAGTGTCAAAGTCGATAGTCTACTGAACGGTCTCCTGGCCTGAGCAGAGAGGATGGCCGTGCGAGCGTCGCACTTCTGGCAGCGACGATCAAAGACTGTGCTGGCCGTAGCGAGTCTGGCGTCGGCCGGATTGCTGGGCGTGGCATTGTTGATCTTGGATGCGGCGAGTGTCGGGCAATTGGCCGATCACACCGGCCGGGCGCCCACCCGAATCTACGCGCGACCTTATGTGCTTTACCTCGGGATGCCGGCCGATGCGGGGCTTCTTCGAAGGCATCTCCAGCGGTTGGGATATGTGCCGACGCGAGACGGCGAGGTTGAGCTCGGAGAGTATCTTTTGGGTTCGCGTCGGTGGGTCATCGGCCGCCGCCATTTCCGTCATCACGAGCGTTTGAGCTCGGGCGGCGTCATCACGGCGCGGATCGATTACCAGGGCTCTATCGCCGCGCTGGAGGATTCGACGGGGCGCGGCATTCGCTTCGTCTCGCTCGAGCCCGAGTTGATCGGCAGCCTGGCGGATGATTCGAACACGGACCGTATTCCAGTGCCGCTGTCCGATGTGCCGAGCCACCTCGTCGACGCGGTGTTGGCTATCGAGGATCGGCGGTTCTTCGAGCATCGCGGCCTCGACCTGAAACGGATTGGCGCCGCGGCCCTCGCCAACCTGCGGGCCGGCCGGGTCGTTCAGGGCGGCAGCACGATCACGCAGCAGCTCGCCAAGAACCTTTATCTCAATTCCAGCCGGAACATCATTAGAAAGATCCGTGAGGCGGCCATCGCCCTCGCCCTCGAGTTGCACTACTCGAAGCAGGAGATCCTCGAGGCCTACTTGAACGAGGTTTATCTCGGGCAGGATGGCGGCTTGGCCGTCCACGGTGTTGGACGCGCCGCCCAGTACTACTTCGGCAAGGACGTGGCTTCCCTCGATCTGGCCGAGTCGGCGCTGCTGGCCTCGTTGATACGGGGACCCAGCCTCTATTCGCCGTTTCGACACGAGGCTACGGCACGGGCCCGCCGCGACTTGGTTTTGGAGCTGATGTTCGAGCAGGGACTCATCG
This sequence comes from Gemmatimonadales bacterium, assembly GCA_050118275.1. Lineage (GTDB taxonomy): Bacteria > Gemmatimonadota > Gemmatimonadetes > Palauibacterales > KS3-K002 > JASFMO01. Next base: position 8,867 of record JASFLD010000061.1, on the reverse strand, counting down.
CGGAGGATGACTACCGCGAGGCGCGCGGGCGGCCTCTGCAGGTGAGGGTCGCGCCAGCGTCGACGCAGAGCGTCCGCTACTTTACTGATTTCGTTCGGACGCAACTCGCTACGGACACGAGCTTACGGGCGGACCGCGGTTCCGCCGTCTTTACCTCGCTGGACGTGGGACTGCAAGAAGCGGCCGAAGACGCGATCCGTGCCGGCTTGGAGCAGCTAGAGTCTCAGTACCCGGGACTCCGACAGAGGGACGCTCCGCTGCAGGCCGCGTTGGTGGCCCTCGATCCCCGAAACGGGCAAATCCTCGCCATGGTCGGGGGCAGGGATTACGGCCGGTCTCAGTTCAACCGGGCGGTGACGGCACGCCGACAGCCGGGCAGTGCTTTCAAGCCGGTCGTGGCCCTTGCCGCCGTTTCGCAGCGCGGTCGGGAGGGTGAAGCCGAGTCACCGTTCACCCTGGCTACGATCTTGGAAGATAGACGGCTCGTGGTACAGACCGTCGCCGGAAAGTGGGAACCGGTGAACTACGACCGGCGCTTTCGTGGCCCGGTGACGTTGCGCGATGCCCTCGAGCAATCGCTGAATGTCCCGTTCGCGCGGCTCGGTCTCGCCGTCGGTCCGGCGCGCATAGTCGAGACCGCCCGAAGCCTGGGCATTGATAGCCCGCTGCATCCCGTACCGAGTCTCGCTCTGGGCGCCTCGGAGATCAGTCCGCTAGAGCTGACGCGCGCCTACGGTGTGTTGGCTGCGGGCGGATTCCGTGCCGCCTCGCGACCGATCCTGGCCATTCTCGATCGCGGAGGCGGTGTGCGAGAGCCAGCCGTAGCGACGGGCCAGCGTGTCTTCGATCCGGCCGAGGCGTACCTGGTCACGTCGGCTCTGCGCGGTGCGGTGGAGCGCGGGACAGGCCGGACGCTGCGCGGATTGGGGTATGGGGGTGCCGTGGCCGCCAAGTCGGGGACGACCAACGACTTCCGGGATGGTTGGTTCGTCGGCTACACTCCCACCCTGGCGGTTGGCGTCTGGGTCGGCTTCGACGACGGACGCAGCATCGGTTTGCCGGGCGCTAGGGTGGCACTCCCAATCTTCGCTCGCTTTCTTCGCGCGGCCGTCGGCCCTCATGGGACGCGTGGGCCCTACGCAAGCCTCGGATTCTCTCCGCCGACGGGGCTGGAGGTGGTAGAGGTGGATCCGCGGACCGGCCTACGGGCCGGGCCGGGTTGCCGCGGGAAGCCCGAGTACTTCCTACCCGGTACGGCGCCGGACGAAAGTTGCTCGCCGTTCTGGTCGTCGCGGCGCTCGCGCTTGGACGGAGAGTCCTGGCTGCGTCGTCAGCTGCATGGCCTGCGAGACGAACTGCTGCGGTTGCTGGAAAGGGAAGGGAGGAGCAGGCGGCGTCACAACCCGACGCCCTAGCCATCGTGTCCCTTCGGGCATTGCGTCCTCAAGCGGGGCGGCCGCAGAATGTGACCGCGGATCATTCTATCCTTCTCACCGGGTCACAATATGACGCCGATTCCTTTGTCTCCCATCGACCACATCTTCACGGGCGTGGGTTCGTACCCGATCGAGTTCGTCTTTGCTTACGACGGTCGGCTCGATGTCGATCGATTGAAGCATAGCCTCGAAGCCACGCTTGTACACTTCCCGCTTCTCCGAAGTCGGCTCGAACGGGTCGGGGAATACTCGTATCGTTTTCGGCCGGCAGACGACGGGTTGACTTTCGAAGTGATCGAGACTGCAGAATCGTTCGACGCGGTAGAATCGCGCGCGGCCTTCCTCGATTCGGTCGAGAGCGTGGAGGGAGAGCCGCTGGCACGAATCAGACTCACACAGACGCCCGGAGGGGCGGTTCTCGGCGTGAGTGTCTCGCACGCGCTGGTGGACGGCTTCAGCTACTTCCACTTCTTGTCGAGTTGGGCCAGAGTTCACCAAGGAGAAGACATCCTTCCTCTATCGCACGAACGCCGCCCTTTGATCCCCGACCGAGCATCGTTGCGATCGGGCATCACGCCCCAGGACGTCGTCGCTGCCTCTGGCGTCTTCTGGGACGAAAGGCGCGAGGTGATCGACCGGGACGCTCTGCGCTGGGACCGCTTCTCTCTCTCGGATGAGCAGATCAAGGATTTGCTGAAAGAGGCGAAGGAGGACTGTCAGGGCAGGCTGTCGTTCAACGATGTGATCGCCGCGTGGCTCTGGCGGCGCTATCGAGAGACCGGCGGCTCCCAGAAGAATGGGCTCACATACTTGAGCTGTCCCGTCGATTTTCGCCGGATCCTCGCGTCACTTCCCAGGAACTACTTCGGTTGCGCCGTCACTCTTGCTACGACCTCGCTGGATCGCGATGCACTCGCGGCCGCCTCGCTCGGCATGCTGGCATCCAGGGTGCGAGAGGCTGTGGCGAGGGTCGGCGAGAGGTATGTGATCGAGGCGCTCGGCGTGCTGGAAGCACTTCGCCGACAGGAAGGCCGTTCCGTTCTCGAGAAATGTCACGTGATCCATCCGAGGGACGGCATCCTGGTCACTAACCTCTCCCGTTTGCCAGTCTATGATATTGCATTCGATGCTGGCCCGCCTGTAGCGTTCGATGTCCAGACGGCGGCTCCCGGGGGCGCCGTCGTGCTCCCGGCCGTCAGGGGGTTGGACGTCCGGATCTGCAAGTACGGCGGTGCCCGAGACTCCTGCGGAGACTAGGCGGTCATGCGTGCTGCGTCGCTGGGCGCGGTGTCACGACGCAGCCAGCGATCCTCATCGATATGGATCCCTCCGTCAAAACCAGGCTCCCGGACTCACCACTCAGTCGTAACCGACGATGCCGTACCGAACGGGTACAGTCGATCGATCGGAGCGTGCTGGTAGTCGAGCGCATCAAGTCGGGTCGTGCCGACCCAGGGGCCGGGAGCGTCAACGACCAAAATGGTCCTGGCATAGCCAGTCTCGTCGAAGCCACGCCGGAAGTGTACCCGCGACTTGACCACGAAGACGTCGTAGTCGTCCGGATTGATCGGCCCGGTGCGAAGTTGTTCCGGCGAAGTGATCTGCTCGTAGGCCGGTGTGAGTAACAACATGCTTCGATCACCGAACTCGATGGCCGCGACGCGTTCGTACGAGGCCGCCGGCCCGAAATACCGGACCGTGCCGGTGACCCGGACGGGTTCTCCCGCCTGCGGACCGGTGAAGCCCCCGACGTCCATTTCGAATGGGTCGCCCGGCTGCGCGCCTCGGTCCGCTAGCGCGGCCAGCGCGCGTTCGTCCCGCAAGCCGGCGTAGAGGACACGGCCGATGCCCTGATCGATCAGTTCACGCAAAATCCAGGTGGCGTCGCCGGGACGGTCCGAGTAATCGCCCAAGACCACCGGCGTCTCGCCGGCGGCGATGGCGGCGCGCGTCCGGCGCACCGCTTCATCCGGCATCGGGAAGCGGCCGTGAGCGAACTCGTCCCTGACTCGCCAGATGAACTCCGCCATATCGTCGGCGATGCGATCGGCCAGCGGCTGATCGTCGTTGGTCATCACGTGCACCGTCGTGCCCACGTCCGGGACGTCGGACCACGGATAACCGTAGAAGACGCTGACGTAGGCGTCGGGCTGACGCGCCTCCCAGCGCCGTGCCCGTTCCATGATGTCCATCGATGGGGACTGGCCGGTCCACTGGAGGACCGTGGCGGTGATGATCGGCGGCTTTCGCGTCGCGGTCGTGGACACGTAATCGCCCTTCATGCACTCGCGCAGAAATCGGGCCGCCCGCTCGCCTTGCAGGAAGGCGTCGTAGTGGGGATAGCGCTTGGTAACGAAGGCGCCGTTCGCCCAATGCAGGAACTCGGCGTCCTCGTTACCGTGCAGGTCGAAGGTGCCGACGATCGGTACGCTGTCCCCGACAACGTCACGTACGCGCCGCGCGATTTCGGCCTCCGGACGCGGAACATTCCGCACCGCCATGGCGCCGTGGAGGGCGAGATACACGCCGTCCACCGGCAGCTTGGATCGCAGGTCATCGAGAAGCAAACCCATGAAATGCTCGAAGCTCTCTTGCGAATTCCAGCTGCGCGATGACCCTCCAAAGACCTCGTACGGAGAAGTTATCCCGACAAGCTCCAGGTCACCGTAGTCGCCTGCTTGCTTGGCGAAGCCCCGGATGAAGTCGTCCGAGTCCAGCACCTCGGCTCCCTCGAGCGGCGGCCGTGTACGCGTCCAGTCCTCTACTTCCGTGTCGCCGCCGGGACAGAAGGTACAGGTCTCGTGCTGGTAGCGGATGACGGCGGCTCGCAAAGACGCTTCCGTTGGCCTATCCGCCTGGCCGCATCCAGTCATGGCCAGCAGTACCGAAGCCGCGAAGGCGCAGCGGGTTGAGAGAACCGCGCTCGAGATACTGCTCGATAGCATGTCGTGACATCTCCGTTGGTCGGGGGGATCGAGATCACGAAGCACAGAGCCGGTCCTAGTCGCGTGAGTCCGCGACCAGAGCCGGTATCGACTGCATGCCACCCACCGGACCGCTTCCCGTGACGAAGCGTCGGTGGTAATCGACTTGTCCCAGATGGTACGCAAGATGGGCGGCCAGGTGTAGCACAAACTGGCCCGTCGGTAGGCGTTGCCCCGCCACTTCGATGGGATATGCCGAATCGAGCGTGCCGGTATCGAGCCGCGAGACGGCCTGCTTCAACGCTGCCCGCGCAGCGCCGATCTGCTGGAGCAACTCGACACGCGAGACATCCCGGGTGGCGAACTCGGCTTCCCGGTCGCGCACGTACCCGGTTCCGGCAAGCAGCGCCCCGATGTAGTACTGGATATTGCCTGCGAGATGGAGTGCGAGCGTCCCCGCCGAATTCGCGACTCCGGGCACGAGTCGCCAGATGTCTGCCTCGTCTTCGTAGTCGTTGAGTTGACCGACGAGTGACTCGAGGTCGCGCATCAATACGCGGGCGATCCAATCGGCATACATCTCATTTCTCCTTTGCGACCTGCGGGTGTCCCTATGTGACGCCGGCTACGTTCCTGCAATGGGCGCTCTGAATCGACAATAGCTATCTCAGTTTCCACTCTCGTCGCCTGTCGGTCCGTAACTCGCCGGTACCGGCACATCCAGAAGCCGCAGGTATAGGCCCAGCTGAGCACGATGGTGAATCAGGTGACTGGTGCCCATACGCCTAAACACCAGAGCCTTCGAGTTGGCAAGGATCGTCCGTGGACCATGTCGCAGAATCCAGGGGCGGGAGAGCACTTCGTCGTCGAGGGCCGCGACCGCCGCATGCAGGGCTGCCGCCCGCTCGTCGAATTGGCGCAGCAGCTCGTCGGTAGATTCGGGTCCCGTCGATCTAGGCGGCGGCGCTGAAGCGAGGTCGAATTCGTCTTGCTCGAGGATGAGCAGCTGCCAGTGTAGCAGGTTGACCGTGTGAGCCGCCAATGCGCCTAAGGGCCAAGACCTGTCGTGCGGCTTCCAGGCCAGATGCGCGGTGGGTATCGCCGCCAACAAGCGGCGCGTCGTCTCGAGTTCCTCCCCGAGATCGCCGAGTGCGGCCTGCTTGACCGATACTTCGTCCGCCATGCCGTATCTCCCGTATAGCGTGGTGCGCACCTCAGTCGTGTGTAGGAGGAACCACAAAGATGTCACACCGAGACGCGTGGAGGCAATGCGGCGGCGTCGGACGGGCCGATGCGACGCGTTCCACTGATAGCGAGCGGCGGTTATGTAAAGCGTGCTTGACAAACGGCGGCCGTGTCGTTAGGCTGTGAATGTAAAGTGGGCTTGACACTCGGGGTGTGAGATGAATGGAGATGTGGAAAGCCATGTCAAGGAACATCGCCTGCGGCGTGGATTGACGCAGGAGGATTTGGCGCAGGCGGTGGGTGTGTCCCGGCAGAGCATCAACTCGATCGAGCGTGGCCGATACACGCCGAGTCTGCCTCTGGCGCTACGGTTCGCGCGAGTCTTCGGCTGCTCGACCGAAGAGCTCTTCGAGCTCAAGGAGGAATGAGATGGTACTAAACTTTATCGGCGCGGTGACGGGCGCCTTGTTCGGCGTGGCTTCACTGGATGTGGATGAGCGATTCGTTATGCATCGTTACTACTCGACACGGATAGCCATGATCGTGGGGATGATCTTGCTGGTGGGCTGGTTCCTTTACGAGCAGTTCGCCAACGGTGTCGTGCGTTGGGATCTGTTCGTCATCATCATGGCCATCGCGCTGACGAAGGTCGTGGCGATGGTCTATTTTCGTATCACGCACTGATCGCTGAGGATGAGCTTGCGCTGGCGACGCGTTGCTGGTGTCGGGGCGAGTGCGATGTTGCGACCGTCCGTTACTGGCCAGCCGTTCCCGGTCAGGCGCCTTTGGGCAAGGCCAGGTTCAGACGTCGGCTGGTCTTCTCCATGAGCGATTGACGTCGGCGTTCGTAGTGTCGGTCACGGATCACTAGACCGAAGCTGGCCTGCAAGTACGGCCAGGCAAATGACACCGCGGCGCCGATGTAGAATCCGGGAATATTCATCGATGCCCCGGTCAATCCCTCGAGCACTCTCTCGCCCAAGAAAGAAAGAAGGAACCAGCCGGCTATTCCACCGCCGAAAAAACTGCCGATCGCGTGTTCGAAGATGTTCTTGGGGTATACGACGGCGGCCTCGTATTTCTTTTTCATCTTGACGAAGTCGGGGACGAATTCGTTCACGATGATGTGTGCCTGCTCGTGTGTGATCGCCGGCGAGCCGCCCGGATGCCTGTGCTCCAGGACATCCAGGTAATCGAGCGTCCTCTCACGCAACGCCTGGACATCCTTGGTGCCCTCGGCCTCGTAGCGCAGGAAAGCTTCGACGGCCTGCAGTATGTCGTGGATACGGAGCGCCGAGCTGAAGGACTCGGATTGCGTGACCCTTTCCAGCGCGTGGCTGCGGTCGCGCTGATAGGCCTCGAGACCATCTCGGCTGAGAGACGTGATGTTGGTGAGATGCCGCACGGCGGTCATCACGCGGCTGACCAGTTCGGCCAGTAGCTCGGCCTGTGCGGTCGCGCCGTGCGAGGCGCCGCCGGCGACGCCGGCCGATTCATCTTGTCGGAGGAGCGCACCCTCGAAGAAGAGGTGTTCCGCTTCGGCCGCCTCGACATCGCGCTCGGCGGATTCGAGCGCTTTGAGTTGTACGGCGGCGCGAACGACCTCATCCATGAAGCCGTAAAGCCCCCGCTCGGTGTGGGCGATTTCACCGCCCACCCAATGACCACGCGGTATTTCGTATTGGTGTGAAATTCTGGCGTCGCTGTCGCCGACCCTGGCGTGGAGGCGGCCGACGATGGCGCCGGGAAACACGAGCATCCTCTTCTTCTTTATCACTTCGTACTCGATGGTGATCAGCAGCCCCGCGACCTCGAAGAAAGTGGAGCTGTTCTTGTCGGAGTAGCGTGAGGGGATCAGTTCGGTCATGCCATCAGCGTCAAGGTGTGGCGTGGACGTCGCTCAGCCGAAGCTGTGTGGTTCGGTTGGGTTCTCGCTCGATACTACTTCGCGCCTACGAGGTAAGCTCGGTCGCGTCTTACGCAGCGAAGCTGGGGACCGATTGCGGTCCATCGCCAGGAGGAGACGAGGGAGGAGGTCGCGCCAGATGATCTCGCTCCAGGTGTAACGCCGTGCGGTCGCCGTGGCGCGAGCCCGGATGGCGCGGTTCTCGGCAGGCTTGGAAAGGATCCGAAGCAGGAATCCGATCAGCTCGCGCGGGTCCTGCGTTTGCAGCAGCAACGCGTTCCAGCCGGGCACGGCATAGTCTTCGCCGGTCCCGCCGATGCACGCGACGCCGCCCGCCGCCATCGTCTCGAGGCCGACGAGCCCGAAGGGTTCGCGTCCGCTGTTGGCCAGCACCGCAGCCGAAACGCGATAGAGGATCCGCGAAATTGGCGGGGTCAGGTACGACTTGATGCTCACCACATCCACGTCTCCAAGCCCGGAAGGGTCCAGCAGCAGATCGCGCTCCCTCGATTCGGGGACCCATCGTTCGGCCACTTGCAGGCCGACGGTCCGGGCGTGGCTCAGAACCTCGGTCCCGTGCGCTTCCACGCCGCCGCGGGCCAAGAGCAAGGGACGCCACCCCAAGCGTTTGAGTTGGGCCACCGTGTCGATGGCCAGCAGCCAGCGCTTGTCGGGATCCCAACGGGCGACTTTAGTGAGCAGAAGTCGATCGCGGAGCGCGTGCCGCAGAACGGCGGTCGGCCTCCTCTCGGGCGGCCGCAGGTATTCGGCCGATATGCCGTTCGGGATGACCAGTGGATCCACGCCCAACTTCCACATGAGGTGCCGCATGAAGCGGCTCACGGTCGTTATCGTCGCCGCCGCGGCAAGACGGCGCCAGTCGATCCTGTCGAAGCCGAAGATATTGTTGGCGTTCCAGAAGATGGCGACCCGATCGCGAAGCCCCGCGCCTTTCAGCAGAGCGTCAAGATGGAGCACGGCGTCCACGGTCTGCCACTCCTCGGCGAGGATGACGGCGCGACGATCGGGCTGCTCCAATCGCGGCGCGAGGTAGTCCCGCAGCAGCGCCGGGGGAAGAGAAGCGGAGTAGTCTTTCAGTTTGCCCTCCTCGCCATCGTATACTCCGTCGCGATGGTAGTGGCTGATCCACTGACACCAGCGGTGTAGCGTCAACCGACCGGTCGTCTCATGACCGGGCAGGTCCGGGTGTCCAATGAACCAGAGGTGGGTGTCGAATCCTTCTTCGGCCAGGGCTTCCGTTAGGCCGGAGATGCGACTGGCAATGCCGCCCGCGCGCGCATAGATGTCGGGCCCTTCGAACGACAGGATATGGAAATCGACTTCGTACTCGCCATCGAGACCAGCCTGGCCGGCCATAGTCGAACTCTCCCTGGCTGTTGCCATTGGCCTTGAATC
>JASFLD010000060.1:0-12773 GCA_050118275.1 Gemmatimonadales bacterium | reverse complement strand
CCGTCGGCTGGTTGTGTTGCGTGGACCAGGTACGGCCACCGTCGCGCGTGACGTTGGCTCCTCCGTCGTTGGATTGGATGAACAGGTCGGGATCCTCGGGGTTGATCCACATGTCGTGGTTGTCGCCGTGTGGCGTCCGCATGCGGTCGAAGGACAGGCCGGCGTCCTCCGACTTCCAGAACTGCGTACTGTTCACATAGACGACATCGGCGTCCGTCGGATCGGCGTCGACGTTACAGTAGTAGAACGGCCGGTCGAGGAGCGGCGCGTAGGTCGACACGAGTTCGAAGCTCTCTCCCCGATCGTTCGATCGGTAGAGCCCGCCCTCACCGACGGGCGCTTCGATCAGGACGTACAGGCGGTTGGGATCGGCCTTGGATACGGCGAGATCGCTCTTGCCGATCAGCCCGTCGGGAAGTCCGCCCACCAATTTCGTCCAGCTGTCGCCGCCGTCGGTCGATTTGTAGATGCCTCCCTCGTGCGCTCCGCTGATGATTGTCCAGGGTTTCCGCTCGGCCCGCCAGATCGCCGCATAGATCTCACGTGGGTTGTCCGGCGCGAATTCCAGATCCACGGCTCCGCTGCTGTCGGAAACGAAGAGGATCTTCTCCCAACTGGCGCCGCCGTCACGAGTTCGGTAGACACCGCGCTGCGGGCTTGGGCCGAAGGCGTGGCCGATCGCCGCCACATAGGCGATGTCGGGGTCTCCCGGGTGAACGACGACGGCGCCGATCTGTCCGACATCCCGTAACCCGACGAAGGTCCAAGTCGCTCCGGCGTCGTTCGACTTGTAAACGCCGCGGCCGCCGATCACGTTGCTTCGGAGCCCGTCCGATCCCGTCCCCACGTAGACGACGTCGGGATTCGAATCGGCGACATCGATGGCGCCGATCGAGCCGGTCGCGAAGTAGCCGTCCGATACGTTGTGCCAACTCTGACCGTAGTCGTCGGTCCTCCAAACGCCGCCACCCGTCGCTCCCATGTAGAAGGTCCCGGGCTGTTCCGCGATACCGGTGACCGCCGTGACGCGTCCGCCGCGACTGGGGCCGATCATTCGGTATTCCAGACCTGCGAACAGCGACGGCTCGTAGACCTGATTCGCGGTCGCGGCCCCTCGCTGCGCCCAAGCGTCCGCTAACCCGTTGAGCGACAGAGCGGCCGCCGCCACGGTGATCCACAGAAAGCGTGAGGAGCTCATGATAGTCTTTCCTCGCTTGATCCTCGCTGAAAAGTCGGACTCTTGATGCGTGTTTCAGCCGCTGTCCCATCGGCAAGCACGAGCTGGATCTCGCCGTGCGTACCGTTCTCCCGCTCCAGTACGGGTACGGACGAAAGCGATCTGGCGGCCATCGGGAGACATGACGGGGTCGCCGACGGACACCAATCGATAGTAATCCCCCAGGAGGAGCGAACGGCGCGGCTTACCTGCCGAGGGCTGTATCCCGAAGGCAGCAATCAACACCAGGGCTGAACCGACCCGACGCAGCCGTGGTGCTTCCAAGAACGCGCCTCGCGGCCTCACCGACTCGAACCCTCCTCCGCCTCGGCCGCGGCACGAATGTCGGCTTCTCGGATGATCCCGATGTTCTCGCTGTCGCGGTACTGGACCTCCAACCTCGCGGGCTGTGACAGCTCCGCCAGTTTATCGATGATCCGCCGGCCTGCATCAGCGACGACGGCAAGAATCGGGGCGAGCGCTAGACGGCGAGCGCAGACGAATCGTTAGCCTCCCACGGTCTGGCTGTCGTTTGACGGGACACCTGAGCCTAAGCCCTCGAAGCGTGTGGCGCCAGATACGCCTTCGCCACGATCGGGGATTGAATAACACTCTGGACGCCGTGTATGGCAGTAAGGTGACGTGCCTGGCCGCCCCGATTCGCGCTGCTGCGGGATCGCTTCGTCGGCAGACGGAGCGCGGACAGTGAAACCGCCGTGCGCGACCGAGAAATGCCGGGTCGACCGTGGCATCGGTTTCCAGCAGGCGGTATTCTTTTGACTCGGAGGGTCGGGCCCCGGCCGTCAGGCTCGTCGTTTTCGACCGGCCGGCTCCGGGTGTATGAGCGTTATCCAGCGGGAGGCGGGATGTCGAAGGTCTACCACCTCGATCTCGATGAGGACGTCATCGCGGGTGGGCGGCACGTATTGCTGCCCGGCGATCCAGCGCGTGTTCCGAGGATCGCGGCAGCGTTCGACCCGCACGGGAGTTGGCGTGGCGGCGCGAATTTCGGACCTACATCGGCTTTCTGGAAGGCAAGCCAATTCTGGTCACGTCCACCGGTATCGGAGGGAGCTCGACGTCCATCGCGGTCGAAGAGTTGGCGCGGCTCGGCGTGCGCACCTTCCTGCGAGTCGGCACGACCGGGGCGATTCAAGCGAAGATCGGTTTAGGCGATGCGATCATCACGACGGGCGCGGTTCGCCTCGACGGCGCGTCGGAGCACTACGCTCCGCTGTCGTACCCCGCAGTCGCCCATCACGACGTCGTCCGCGCGCTGGTCGACGCGGCGGCACAGCTGCGGCGGTCTTGTCACGTGGGAGTGACCGCATCATCGGCGACGTTCTATCCTGGAGAAGAGAGAAGTGATTCGTACGGCGGCCATGTCCTCCGACAATTCCGCGGTTCCACGGAAGAATGGAACAGTCTGGGTGTGCTGAGCTATGAGATGGAGGCGGCTACGCTCCTGACCATGTGCAGCACGCTCGGCTTGCGTGGCGGCTGCGTGACCGGCGTCGTCAACCGGGCCGGCGGCGAACGAATCAGCGAGAAGGATCTCGCGCGTGGCGAGCGAGTAGCAATCGATCTGGCGGTGGAAGCGATGCGACGGCTCGTCTGACACGGCTCGAATACGAAGGCGAAGACACGATGCAAAGGACTTTCAGAGGCACGAGCTGGTTCGCGATTATCGGGGCGGCGACGCTGCTCGCCGGGTGCGCCAAGGCATCGGACCGGGCACAAGAGAGGCCGATCCAACCCGAGCTCGCTTTGGCGACCTTCGACCGGGCGTGGCAAATCGTCTATGACACACATTTCGATACGACCTTCAACGGAGTGGACTGGTTGGCCTTGCGCCAGGAGCTGCGGCCGAAAGTGGAGACGGTCACGAAGAGGAGCGAGCTGCGGTCGATACTGGATGACATGGTCGGTCGGCTGCAACAGTCCCACTTCGCGATCATTCCCCAAGAGGCCGTGGATACACTCGACCCTATTCAACGCGACGTCAGCGGCGAAGTCGGGGACATGGGCATGGACGTGCGGCTAGTGGGTGATCGAATCGTGGTCACGCGCGTGGCGGCGGGAGGGGCGGCGGCCAGTGCCGGAGTCGACCCGGGCTGGTCGCTCGTCTATGTCGGCGAGGACACGGTGGCGGCGCTGGTGGCGGAGGAACGCGAGAAAGAGAGTCGCTACAGCCTCAGACTTCGCGCTTGGCAGCGGGTCGAGTGGCGGCTGGGGGGTGCGCCTGGCGATATCCGTAAGATCGGATTCCTGGATGGTGCGGATCGGTTGCGGGAACTGGAAATCGAATTACAGCGCGACGACAGCGAGCCGGTGAAATTCGGGAACTTGCCGACCTTCTTCTCGCGGTTCGACAGCTACAGCGTGGTTTCGGAGGAACACGACGTGGAGGTCGGCGTCATCTGGTTCAACTTCTGGATGGTGCCGCTGGCTCGTCACATCGATCGGGCGGTCGACGATTTTCGTGGATTGGATGGGATCGTGATCGACTTGCGCGGGAATCGCGGCGGTGTGGGGGCGATGGTGTCGGGTGTCGCGGGTCACTTTCTCGACGAGCCGACGTCACTGGGCAAATTGAAAATGCGGCGGACGACGCTCGAGATGCGGGCGAATCCGCGGCGTGTTTCCACGACGGGGCAAAGGGTGACGCCCTTCGACGGACCTGTGGCGATACTCATCGACGAAGTGAGTGGCAGCGCATCGGAGATGTTTGCCGGCGGTATGCAGTCGATCGGCCGGGTGAGGGTTTTCGGTGCGACCTCGATCGGCGGGGTGCTGCCCGCAGCGATGGATCGTCTTCCCAACGACGATGTGCTTTATCATGCATTCGGCGATTTTGTGACACCGGACGGCGTCAGGCTGGAGGGGCGGGGTGTTATCCCCGACGAGCCGGTGGCGCTCAGCCGGGAAAGTCTGCTGGCCGGCAACGACCCACCGCTGGAGGCGGCCATCGCCTGGATAGCGGCGGCGAGGCCGGCCGAGGTCACGGGCGCAGCGAAGTAGTTCTGATCTCGTAGCGAAGTAGTTCTGATCTCAAGGAGGATCAATGCGTGTCATGGCGAAAGGCTGGATAGCGAGAGGGCGGTTCGCGGGACTCGGACTGGTTCCCATCCTCTGCGTTGCGGCTCTCGGTTGGGTCTGGCAGCAGCAGGAGTCGATGCCGGACGGGCGGGAGGTAATCGATCGCTACGTGGAAGCGATCGGCGGTAAGGAGGCGGTTCTGGGGCAGGGCGCGCAGCATGCCAAAGCGCGGGTCGAGATCCCGGCCCAGGGAATCGGCGGCGACATGGAAATCTACGTTGCGCCGCCGGACAAGATGTACACGAGCATCGAGTTCCCCGGGATTGGCTCGGTGCGGGCCGGCTATGATGGCGAAGTCGGTTGGCTGATCCATCCGGCGATGGGGCCGATGGTGCTGGAAGGTCGAATGCTCGATCAAACGCGTCATCAGGCGACTATGGCTTCGCCGCTTCATCCCGAAACGCTGATCGCCTCTGTCGAGACGATGGAACGGACGGAATTCGAGGGCCAACCCTGTTACAAAGTCAAGGTGACGACTCGCTGGGGTGAGGAGTACTACGAGTACTTCAGCGTGGAATCGGGTCTGCTGTTGGGCGTGGAAAGGTCGCAGGCCTCTCCGATGGGCGACGTGCCGGCGACGACGGTCCTCAGCGACTACCAGGAGTTCGGCGGTGTGCTATCGCCGGCCAAGAGCGTTCAGCGCGTGATGGGCATGGAGCAGGTCATCACGATGCTCGAAGTCACCGACATGGAGCGGAACGATTCGATCTTCGCGATACCCGACGAGATCAAGGCGTTGATGGAGCCGGCGAAGCAGTAGCGGATATCTCGCGTTCGGTGCTGGAGGGGGGAGGGTTGCGTGACCCGCTCCTCCCTCCCGGTGGCGCCCGCTCTGCAGAGTGGGGACAATGTCGGTCAAGATAGCGACGATCGATTTTCACGTGACCTCGGAGTGTAGTCAGGAGTGTCCGTACTGCTGGGGCCCGCAGGAATACGAGCACCCGGTCGACACGGGTACGGCGCTCCGCATCGTTTCGAAGGTGAAGGACGTCGGGGCGCGGCGAATCGTATTCACCGGGGGGGACCCCTTACGACGACCGGACATCGGGCTGCTCATTGTCCGGGCAGCGCGAATCGGACTCGAGGTCGCGGTATCGACGACTGGCGATGAGCTGAGCGCGGAGTTCCTGTCGGCGAACGGCGGGCACATCGACTTGATATCGCTGCCGCTCGACGGTTCCACAGAAGTCGTCAACTCGCGCAGCAAAGAGAAGGGGCACTTCGTGGCTGCGATGGCAGCCCTCGCGCGGCTCTCATCCTATCCGGAAATCGATGTGAAAATCTGCACGCCGGTCACACGCCACAATCTGGCCGACGTTCCCAACATACTGAAACTGGTCGAGGCTTACGCGAGAGAGACCCAAGCGCGCGTCTTCTACAATGTCTTCCAAGCGTTCCCGCGGGCGATGTTCGACGTGGACTGGGAGAGTCTGATCGTGAGCACCGACGACTTTGCCAGGTTGCGGCGGCGACTGGGCGGGACAGATGATGTCAAGGTAAATCTCCTCGACCACGCGACGCTGGACCGACTCTACGTGATGGTCTTCCCAGACGGCAGCTTGGTGGTGCCGCTGGGCGCCGAGTTCCGTTCTTACGGCCGCTTCTTGGACGTTGGAAACCTGGACGAGGTTTTGCAGCGCAGCCGGTTCGATTGGGAAAAACATCTGCGGCACTCGCGGGGTTGGGCCAGGCGGCGCTGATCGCTCGCGGCATTGCGAGCCGTCGGGCTATGGGAGAGATTAGGGGCGTTTCGACATTCGAAAGGGATGGACGACGGGTCCGTGGACGGCGGTCCGTTGCGCCGGGGAACGCGACCCGGTAAGCACAGCTGGGGGATAGGTGGCCAAGAAATACATCTCCAACAAAGACGAGTCGGTCCGGATGTTCAGGAGCGACCTCATGGAATGGTTCTCGCACGTTCACCCGGCCGTGCCGCACATCATTTTCATCCCGGTCATTCTACTGGCGCTATACGTCAGCTACTCCCGAGGCTCCAGCGCACCGCGGATCGCTTTGCTCTTCGTCGCCGGTATGTTGCTCTGGACGTTCGTCGAGTACATCGTCCACCGGTTCGTCTTCCACGCCGGTCCGAAGATCGAGGATGAGGTCCGTGATATCGTCAGCGGGCTCGAGCCCGGCGAACCGGCGTTCGTCAGGGTGAAAGGGTTCAGGCAAAAGCACTATTTCCTCGCCCACGGCGTGCATCACGACTTTCCCAACGACACCAAACGGCTGGTCATGCCGCCGTCGTTGAGTATTCCTCTCGCGGTAGTCTTCTACGCTTTGTTCTGGTCTCTGATCGGCAGCGGCGCGGGGCCGGCGGTGTTCGCGGGATTCGTGCTCGGCTACTTGATCTACGACACGATCCACTACGCTGTGCATCACTTCCAACTGCATGGGCGGATCACGCTATACCTCAAGAAACAGCACTTCCGCCACCATTATCAGAATTCGAGGCGCGACTTCGGAGTTAGCAGCCCGCTGTGGGACATGGTGTTCGGTACGTGGAGCCGGACCGCTGGCTAAGCGGCGAGCACGTCTTCTCCGTCCAGTTTCGCCACGATCACAGCGCCGCATGAGTCGCTCAGCACGTTCACGGTGGTGCGGAACATGTCGAGGATCCGGTCCACCGCGAGGATGATGGCGACCCCTTCCAATGGTAAGCCGACGGCGGTGAGCACGATCGACATCATCACGAGTCCCGACATCGGTACGCTGGCCGCTCCTATCGAGGCAAGTAAGGCGGTGACGACAATGACCAGTTGTTGGTCGAGCGACAGGGCGAAGCCATAGACCTGGGCGATGAAGATCACTGCCACGCATTCGTAGAGAGCCGTGCCATCCATGTTGACGGTGGCGCCGATGGGAAGGACGAATGACGAGATCTTGTCCGACACTCCGGAATTGTCGGTTACCGCCTCCATCGTGAGCGGCAACGTCACGATCGTCGAACAGGTAGAGAAGGCTGTGACCAGGGCCGGGGGCATCCCGCGATAGTGGCGAAACGGGTTGCGGCGTGTCACGAAGTAAAGAAACAGGGGTAGTGTGATCGTGGCATGGATGAAGAGTCCGATGAGTACGACGAGGAAGTAGAATCCCAGTGACCGAAAAGCCTCGAAGCCTGTCGTGGCGACGATCTGAGCGTTGATTCCAAACACACCCAACGGAGCGGCCCAAACCACCATCCGGGTCAGCTTCATCATCGCCTGAAACGCGGCTTGAAAGAGATCGCCCAGGTGAGATTTGTACGGCTCAGCGAGCTGCGTCACGAAATAGCCGAACAGGATACAGAAGAAGATGACCGGGAGCACCTGGCCCTCCGCCAGGGCTCGGAAGGGGTTCTCCGGGATGATATCGAGGATCAGACCGGCGATGCTCTGTTGTGCGGCGGGTATCTCGGTTACGGTCGGCTCCAGCTGAATCGCCGACCCGATGCCCGGTTGGAAGATGTTGACGAGAACTTGCCCGGTGAGGATCGCCATCAGGCTACTGGCTATGTAGTAGGCGAAAGTTCGGGCGCCGAGGATCCCGAGGTTCTTACTGCCTCCGACGCTGATGACGGCCGCCGTCAGCGAGGTGATGATGAGCGGCATGATCGCCATACGCAGCAAGCGGAGGAAGATGTCGGAGAGCGGCTCGGCGATGGGTAGGATCGACTCGCCAAACACTCTCCCGGCCGCCATGCCGGCGAAGAGACCGACGAATATCCAGAACGTCAGAGACCGGTAGGGAATTCTCATGACGCTACAATGTGCAACATGGGCGAGTGCGATGAAACCGGGGTCGTGGCGGGGCTGGCGCATCGCTCGAGCCAGCGAGCCAACCCCGTCGAGCCAGCCTTCTGGCTGGCTCGACGGGCAGTAGGATGACCCGTGGCGCGGGCGACGGACTTCGCTGAGTCGGCGATACCCGGCCGGCGCCCGCCGACTCGTGGCCCAGTCCACAGCCCTAAGATGAGACGATCTATTCCTTCCCCGGCCGATACCTGCGTAACAGCTGAGCCCGGATCTCGTCTTCCGTGAAGGCGACACGCTTCATGCGATTGCCGGCGAACATCTCGGCCTGATCGTTGAAGTACGGCGAGTCCTCTTTATCGCTTTCGCCGTAGGCCAGGACCGAGTAAGCGCGAGGCTGCTCGCCGAACTCCACCGCCAGAATCCAACCGTCTCCGCCCCTTGCCACGCGCTTGCCGTCCTCGGCGTCTTCGAACCAGAGGACTCGAAAGCATCCGAGCTGCCCGGCGCAGCCGCCGACGGGTACGTCCACATCGCCAATGCGGACCCGGTGCACGTCCCCCCAGGCCACGTCCCACGCGCCGAACTGTTCCTTCGTGGCCTCCACCGCCCAAGTGAAAGCCTCGGCGGCCCGGTCGGGCTGGCTCAGGCCGCGGGGTGTCGATGTCGGCTCGCGGGGAGTCCAGGGGTACGCGAAGGCCGAGTCCCAATCCAAGCGATCCGAGCCAGGGGCCCCACGCCCCCGCTCCCCTTCGCCGTTGATGTAGCGCCGGAACCAGGTCTCGAACAGTACGCCGCCACGACTCTGCGCCGCCACCGTGTTGTCCCAGGACTCGATCAGATCGATGGCCGCCGCCACCTCGCCGGTGGGAGCGGTCGCTCGGACCGCGGCCACGAGATCGTCCTTCACGCGGTCGGCCAACAGCATGCGCATCGTGTGCTTCGCTTCGACGACGTCCTCGAGGGTGAAGATCCGGTCGTTGTCGAGGAGCTGAAGGCTGAGCTGACTGCGAAGGCGCAGCCTCGGCCGCGGGAAAGTCTCCGGGGGATAGTCGACCGAATCGAGAACCTGGTTCATGTTGGCGTAGTAGAATGGATCGTTCTCGTTGTGGACGTACCCGCCGACTGGATTCTCGACCTGCGGCAGCGCACCGAACGGCACTAGCTGCGTCCAGATGTCGGATGAGCGCGTTGCGGGCACCGCGACCGAGTCGCCCCCCGACTCGCCGGGTCGCGATGGGATGGTGGCATTCCAGAGGTAGTAGATGTTCCCATCGCGATCGGCGTAGGTGAAGTTCGAGGCGCGCTGCGCTCGCATCCGCATGGCGGCCTTGAACTCGCCGAGATTGCGAGCGCGCATCATGCGGAGGAACTGTTCCGGCCCGCGGTATTCACCGAAACCCGCCGCGCGTACGACGTAGATCTTGCCGCCGCCGCGGTGGATGACCGGCCCGAGCGGGGAGGACCAGAACTCGCGTGTCTCGCGCGCCAGCCCGGGTCCGTTCTTGAACTCGACCGTGACGGTGTAGCGGGTGAGGGGGATTGATGTCCCGTCGAACAGGTAGTGGTCGGGCTTTTCCGGGTCGACGTCCAGGGCATAGATCTCGTCCGGATCGGGTCCGTTGTTAGTGGTCGCCCAGCCAAGGTTCTCGTTGAAACCGCCAGCAAAAAGAGGATTCCCGACCCGCAGGTCACCGTAGAAGTTGATGACGCCTGGCACCTTGATCTGCGCCTCGTAATATCCCGCATCCCAGCTCAGGTGCGGGTTGCGGAGCAGGATGGCATGACCCGATGCCGTACGGCTGGGCGCCAAAGCCCAAGCGTTCGACCCCTCTTCCGCCGCGGCGGCCTGCGCCGAATCACGGCTCTGGGTCAGTCTCCGCATGAAGCGGCGGATCGAGCTGAAACTGATCCCGCCGATCCAGAGCTCGGCGGCGTCGTGCCCGGTGAAGCTGGGCTCCATCCAATCGGGAAACTGGTCGGGATGGAGCTGAATGAAGTAGTTGATGCCCGCGGCGTAACCCTCGAGTGCGTCGCGGGCGTCTTGGCCGAGAAGGTGGTACGTCTCGAGTGTCCGCGCATAGGACTGGCGCGCCCAGAAATCGCTCTCGATGGAATCTTGCCCGAAGAAGCGGCCCATTTCGCCGCGTCCTCGAATGAACTGCATGGCGACGCGATCGCCGTAGTCCTCGGAATGGCAATAGCCGAGTCCGAAGAAGGCCGCGGCCAGATCATCGGCGAGAATGTGGGGGACGCCGTATTGGGTACGACGGATCTCCACACGCTCCGCCAAGGGCTTCAGTTGCGCCGAGGCCACTGTCGCCATCAGCGAGACGTGAACGGTCAACAGGGCGATAGGTGCAAGCCAGCGGCGGGTGGTGTTGCTCGGTCCGACCATTGCTCGAGCCTCCTCTCTGCGCGATCGTATCATACGGTCGGTCGGGGGCGAAGCCGAGCGGTCGTATGCCGACGCGGCTCGGCTGCGGCTAGTTCGTCTGGTTGGGAACCGGCTGGCAATCTACAACGCTGGACCTCGAAGACGCCACAATCGGGGAATTGATGGAGCGCCGTGAGCCGGGTTCTCGCGTGCCACCGGCTACGGGGCGCCCGCGAATAGGGCCTCTTGCCGGCCTCATACGTTCCCCTATCTTCAAGCCGATTTCTGTCTGAATGCAAGCTGAGCGCGATCTTTCCATTGTTCAAGAAGGGAGGGGGACAGTGCCCAGCCCAAGACTCGTCTTCATTGCGACGTGCGCCGCGTTGACCGCGATGAGCGCGGCCCCGCTGAGCGCCCAGAGCCGGTTCGGCTTCCAGTTCGACCTGGGCTACACGGGACTGGCAGGCGACTACGGTGAGGTTCTCACGGGCGGTTGGGTCGCCGAGTTCAACGTCGACTACCAGGTCCGCGCCTTCCGTTACGGATTCGGGTTCGAGGTGGCCTCGCTCGATGTCGAAGAGCCCTTTCAAGATGAGAGCGTGAGCAAGGTGGGCGCCCACCTCTCGGCCCTGTATCTGCTTCCGACAGGATCGGGGGTCAGGCCCTTCTTGGGCCTACGTATCGGCTCGCTCCGCCTACGACCCGAAGGCGAGACCTTCGCTCCCGAGCCGGAGCCGGCGCAAGCGGAGGAAGGAGAAGAAGGCGAGAACCCGGCGCCGCGGGTCGATGGGTTCGAAGGCGCGGCGCTGGGCGGCGTCGAGGTCTCAATCTCGCCGAAGTTCGCTTTCCAGATCGCTGGACTCTACGGTTACATGAAGACCGATGAAGTCGATCTGAGCGCGATTGACCTTGGAACGGTGGACAAGGGTACGAGCTGGAGCCTGCGGGTCAGCGCGAGGTGGAAACCATGAGAACGCGGCGACGTGGTCTTCGGATCGGCGTGGCACGCTGCGCCGCCCTGGCCATGTTGGCCGGCGGCTTGCTGGGCCGCGTGACGCCCGCTGGCGCTCAGCAAGAGGCGTCAGGTGTGAACTACGACGCAATCCTCGGAGTGCTCTCGACGAGCGGCAACGGCAGCGCTGTCGGCACGGACAGCGCGGTTGCGCCTGGGGCTGCCGCGGAGGTTCTGCGCTCGAGTTGGTCGGTCTTCGACCCGGCAAGCCCGTTGCTACTGACGGAACGACCCTGGGGGACATCCGAAACGTCGTCGCAGAGCGATGCCCCGTGGGGAGAAGAGAAGAATTTCGGGCTGGCGGCGGCCGAGGTCTTGATCGTCAACTGGCTCGTCTGGGCATTCAACGAGTACCCCCGGGGCGCCAACTTCACCCAGGTGAGCCCGCGAAGCTGGTACAACAACGTCAAGCGGGGCTTCAGCTACGACGACAACCACTTCAACACGAACCAGTTCGCTCACCCGTTCCACGGCAATCTCTACTACAACTCGGCGCGATCGAACGGCTTCAACTACTGGGAATCGGCGCCTTTCTCCATCGCCGGCAGCTTCATGTGGGAATGCTGCGGCGAGACGCACAACATGTCGATCAACGATTGGGTTGCCACCGGTATTGGGGGTATCGCGCTGGGCGAGATGACGTACCGTGTCTCGTCGACCATACTGGACAACACGGCGACGGGAGCGGGGCGTACCTGGCGGGAGGTCGGGGCGACGGCACTCAACCCGGTACGAGGCTTCAACCGCCTGATCCACGGCCGCTGGTCCGAGACCGGTTCGAACCCCGCTGATAGACGGCCGGAGCATCTCTCCAACCGACTGCGAGCCGGCGTGCGCGTCATCGGGGAGGGCGAGTCGATCAGCGACAGCACGAACACGAACGCCTTCTTCGAGGTCGACTTCTGGTACGGTAACGCGTTCGCCGACGATGTCCGGGACCCATTCGACTATTTCGTCCTCGGCCTGCAGCTCAACTTCTCAGAGAAACAGTTGATCGGGCGACTCCAGGTGCGCGGGAACCTGTTCACGACGGATCTGAAGAACACGGAAAGAGTGCACCACGTCTTCACTGTGGCGCAGAACTACGACTACTTCAACAACTTCGCCTACGAGTTCGGCGGCCAGAGCGTCAGTGCCTCGATACTTTCGCGCTTCGGCCTGTCGCCCAAGTGGACGCTGGGCACCGCTGTGGACGGTTACGGGATGTTGATGGGAGCGATCAACTCCGACTTCGCGTTCCTGGCCGAGTTCCCTCCCGATTTTCTGCAGGAGCGCTACCGGGAATACGATTTCGGTCCCGGCGCCGGAGCCGGTTTGGGAGCCTTCCTCTACCAC
>JASFLD010000059.1:0-12815 GCA_050118275.1 Gemmatimonadales bacterium | reverse complement strand
TTCGATTCACCGATCGAGCAGGTGTTCGTGGCGGCGGCCTCGGCGGCCTACTCGTTCCAGAACGCCGACCACGGCTACCTGTACGGCGTCGAGCTGGACGTACGACAGCGGTTGGACCGGGTCGCCGAGCGACTGGCCACGCTCTCGGTCTCGGGAAATGTGATGATCAGCGAGTCGCGCGTGAACGTGATCCAGAAGGGCGCATTTCTGCCGACGAACACTAATCGGCCGCTGGAAGGGCAATCGCCCTGGGTCGTCAACGCGGGCCTGATCTACACGCACCCGCGCGGCAACACGGAATTGGGCATGTACTTCAACGCCTTTGGGGACCGTGTGGCTGCGGCCGGCGGTTCCGGGATTCCGGACATCTACGAACAGTCGCGGACACAGTGGGACTTCAGCTTCCGCCAGGCGCTGTTGGGCGGGAGCAGTCTGAAGTTCAAGGCGACGGACGTATTCGCCTCGACGCATGAATGGGAGCAATCCGCTAACGGCATCACGCTTCTGCAGCGGGAGTTCAGGCCGGGCACGACGTACTCCCTGGGTGTCGCGTTCGACATCTGATCCGCTCGGAATGACTCGAGCTTAAGGGCGGCGGCGCCGTTGAGGCCCTCGGGGGGGACTAGATGAGAGGGTTGTGGGGCGCTCTTCCCCTCCGGGGGCCCCACTCAGTTTGGAGTTCACCTGTTGTAGTTGACACCCTGCAAACCTGAAGAAGAGGGAAAGAGATGTTCAAACAGCTACACCGCGGGCTTCTCGTGGCCGGCATGATGTGTCTCGTGGGCGCCGTCGCCTGCAGCGACAACAACAACAACGGTACCGGGCCCGTCACGGATCCACCGGGCGACATCACCGACCTCGCGGTCACGACCAGCGAGGACGAAGTCACGCTGACGTGGACGGCGGCGACGGACGCCACGTCGCACCGCGCCGAGCTCGAGGACGGAGCGACGACGCTGACCGAGACGCTGTCCGGCACGGCTTCGACGTACACCTTCAGCGGGCTGGCCGACGAGACCGAGTACACGGCGAGGGTCGTCGGGATCAACAGCGCCGGCACGAGCACGAGCAACGAGGAGACGATCACCGTCGACTTCGTGCGCAGCGGTTGCGTTGCTCCAGCCGATCAGCTGGACGTGACCATGTCGTTGCGCTTCGAGAGCTCGATCCTCTGGGACAACGTCGCGGCATCGTCGAGCAACCCGGACGCGAACTTCACCGATGCGTCCGACGACGGCTACAGCCTGGCGGAAAACAAGATGTTCTTCCAGACGAGCGGCCTCAACAATCTGGTAGCGAACCCGAACCTGCCGGCTGCCGCCTTCAACGTCGGCACACAGGCGAACCCGCCCAGCTTCGTCCCGACGGGGATGCCGGCCGGCTACACGGCGTTCGATGCGTCGACGCTCAACAACGGTGACGGAATCGTGATGCCGACGGACGGTCGCACACTCGAGGCGACGGACTACGCCGGCGCCGTCGCGCCCGGCACCGCGCCCACCGACGCCTGGTACTACGGCTGGACCGTCTGGAGCACCAACGGAATCGATTCGCGGCCGGTGGACGGCAAGCCTACCGTAACCAAGACGGGCGTCATTGGCGCAGACGAGACCTGGACCGCTGACAACATCTACATCCTCGACGGGCCCGTGTTCGTGGGCGTTGACGTGGGTATCGATGGGAACGCTCCGGGTGGTACGCCGGTCACGCTGACCATCGAGCCGGGCACGACGATTCTAGGTTTGCGAACGCCGGTGACCAATCCGGATGCGCGCGGCAGTTACCTGGTGGTCAATCGCGGCTCGAAGCTCATCGCCGACGCCACGGGCGGTGTGTCGCGACGGCCGACCGCGGCGGAGATGATCGTCTTCACCAGCGACGCGGCCCCCGGCAGCCGTGCCCGCGCCGACTGGGGCGGCCTCGTGATCAACGGGCTGGCGCCCCTCAATACGGGTGCCGAGGCGATCGGTGAGGGCGGCTCGGGCCTCTACGGCGGCACCGATCCCATGGACGACAGCGGTATCATCCGCGGCGTGCGCGTCGAGTTCGCCGGCGACCGGGTGAGCGGCACCGACGAGTTGAACGGCATCGCCTGGCAGGGCGTCGGCGCCGGGACGACCGCTGACTACATCCAGATCCACTACAACGAGGACGACGGCACCGAGCCGTTCGGCGGCGCGGTCAGCCAGACCCACATGGTCGTGACGGGCATCGCCGACGACAGCTTCGACGGCACCGACGGGTATCAGGGCTTCATGCAGTACCTGATCGCCCAGCAGCGCGCCGACGGAGCGGACAACGGTTTCGAGATCAGCAACAGCGGCGACAATCCGACCGCCAGCCCCAAGTCCTCGGCCGTGATCGCGAACGCGACGATGATCGGTTCCGGGTTCGGCAGCGGCGAGATCCACGGACTCGGCACGAGCGGTGACGTGGGTGTGCTGTTCCGCGAGGGCTCGCACTACCGCGTATTCAACGTGATCGCCGTCGGCTTCGGCGATTCCGGCTTCGACGTCGAGGGCACCACGGCCGCCCAGAACGCTGACTGCCGTATCGGTCGTTAATTGAAACCGACGCTGGCGGATCTCAGGTCGAAGTTCCGCCCGCTGGCATGATGTCTGGACGCGGGCCCTCCTCTCTGGAGGGCCCGCCTCGCAAATATGAGCCATCCGTGTTGAGCTTTTGGATCGCTCATTAGACAACGTCTTGAAGCGCGAAACAGAGATGATGATGAAATCGAAAATCGGACAGGTCGGCCTGATTGGCCTCGCGAGTGTACTTGCTTGCTTGGCCCTGGATTGCAGCGGTGATGATGCGCTCAGCCACTCTAAGAGCAGTCCGGAAGAACTGGCCAGGGCCGTTCTCGCCGGCCTGGAAGCCCACGACCGCGGGGCACTCGAGGCGCTGCTGGTCACGCGCCAGGAACATCGAGAACTGCTCTGGGGCGAACTGCCCGAGCGGACCTACATGTCGTTCGAGGTCGCCCGGGAGCTGAACGAGCGGAACACGCGGGAGGGTCTGACGCGGGCGCTGGATCGCTACGGTGGCGAAGCCTACGAGCTGATCGAGATCGAGTTCACGGATTCGCCGGAGGTCTACGAGACGTTCACCTGGCACTTCGGCCCCCGGCTGCGGGTGCGGCGGTTGAGCGATGGACGCGACGGCGAGCTGCCGATCCTCGACGTCGTGTTGGAGCGTAACGGCCGGTGGAAGCTGATGAACTTCGAGGAGTAGTAGCGGCTGGCTACAGCAAGCCGAGATCGACCAGGCCGAAAGCGACCAACGCGAGAGGCGCGGCTGCCGCTGCTAGCGCCGCCAGCGCCCAGCCCATCAAGACATCCCCGGGGTAGTGGACGCCCAAATAGATCCGCGAGAGCCCCACCGTCGTGGCCAATGCCAGAACCGCGACCGCGGCCGGGCCGGGCAATGCCGAGGCGATCGGCAAAGCCACCGACAAAGTCGCCGCGGCATGTCCGGAGGGGAAGCTGAAGCGATCGGGCGAGGCGATGAGGCTCCCGATGCCGGCTGGCAATTGAGGCCGCGGTCGCGCGACCCAGCGCCTCAGTAGTTGGACCGAGATGAGTGAGATCGCCAGCGCGAATACGGCCTCGAGGCCAGCCGGTCGCAGGTTGGATCCGCCGAGGAACAGAAGTCCCGTCGCCGCCCCGATCATCACGAGGTCATCGCCGAGGTGCGTCAGGCTGCTCATCAGACGGTAGAAGGCTTTACGGCGACGCGCGACCAGGGCATTCAGCGCCAGCTGGTCGAATTCTCCGATTCGCATCAACAGCGTTGTCATACTGATTACCTCCATATCCATTGGTCTTGCCCCAACGATAGGTGTTCTGTGCCACAAGCGAAGCACGATCGCGTAACGATTGCGCAACGGTCGTGGCCGCGGTGTTTGTGACCTAATCGTTACGTCGGCTTCACCTCCCCGTGAAACTGGCAGGCTATTCATGATCATGACTCTGGAACCGTTAACCGATCGCCCGGGCCTGAATGGAATGACGGAACCGAATTCCCTACGAATACTGGTCGTAGAAGACGAGCCCGATATCGCGGCGCTGGTGGCCTATCAGCTCGCCCACGCGGGATTCGGGGTCCGCACGGCTTCAACCGGTTCCGAGGCCTTGCGAGCGCTGGAGATGGACCCGCCCGATCTCATGGTCTTGGATCTGCTGCTGCCCGAGGCGAACGGACTCGATATCCTCCGGTCGGTCCGCGCGAAAGAGGAGACGGCGCGACTGCCGGTGGTCGTTCTAACGGCGCGTGGCCAGGAGGCCGATCGCGTTCGCGGCCTCGAGCTCGGCGCCGACGACTACTTGGCGAAGCCGTTCAGTCCCCGCGAGCTGGTGTTGCGGGTGGAGGCCGTCTTGCGCCGCTCCGCAGGCGGCGCGAACGGACATACCTCCCGAAGTCGCAAGTTGCGGGCGGGTCCCATCGTGGTCGACGTCGACGCGCAGTACGTGACGGTCGACGGGTTGGAGGTCCGGCTGAGTCGCAAGGAATTCCGCTTGCTGACCTGTCTGGTGCGGCGACGTGGCCGCACTCAGAGCCGCAAATCGCTGTTGGAGTCCGTGTGGGATACCACGGCGGATATCGAGACGCGGACCGTCGACATGCACATCCGGCGGCTGCGGGCCAAGTTGGGTAACGCGGCCGCTCTGATCGAGACGGTGCGCGGATTCGGATACCGGCTTCGCTCGGAGGATTGACGACCGAGCGAGCCACTGTCCTCTCCCCCCGGGGCAACCTCATTTCCAGATCCTCACAATCGCCCAGTCGACCTCACGCTGGGCTTCCTACCCGGACCCCGGGGTATGCCCCCCGGCGACGCCGCGTTGCCGGGGTCGGTCGCGAAGCGCCCACTGATGTTGGTCGCCGCCGCCGGAATACGACGCGTCCGCTACGACCGGGGTGCCTGCGGTTTGGCCGCGTAGATGAAGTCGTAGTAGTCGCGCATCTCGAGCTCGCTGGCCGCCTCGTCGTCGATGATCACCTTAGCATCGCGGTGGAACTGGATCGCGCTGGCGGTGATCATGCTCGTGACCGGCCCTTCGATCGTGCGCGCGATCGCCTTGGCTTTCGCCTTCCCGCTGGCGAGCAGGAGGAGTTTGCGCGCTTCGAGGATCGTGCCGACCCCCATCGTGATCGCATAGATCGGGACATCGGCGCGGTTCTCGAAAAACCGCGCGTTGTCGTCGATCGTCTGCTTCGACAGTGTCTTCAGCCGCGTACGCGAGCTGAGCGAACTGGTCGGTTCGTTGAAAGCGATGTGCCCATCGGAGCCGATACCGAGGATCTGCAGGTCGATACCACCGCATTCATCGATACGCTGTTCGAACCAGGCGCAAAACGCGGGATAGTTGCTGGTGCTGCCCGAGGGGATGTTGATGTTCTCGGGCGGGATGTTGACATGCTTGAAGAAATTCTCGTGCATGAAGTAGTGGTAGCTTTGCGGGTGATTGGGTGGCAGGCCCACATACTCGTCCAGGTTGAAACACGTCACGTGAGAGAAATCGATTTGCTCTTGCCTGTGCAAGCGAACCAGTTCCTGGTAGAGACCGAGCGGCGTAGAGCCGGTGGCCATGCCCAGCACCGCGTTCGGCTTGGCATTCAACACTTCCACGACGATGTCGGCGGCGGTCCTGCTCATCTGCTCGTAGTCTTTTTGAATGATGACTTCCATCTCAGCCTCCGTGTCTCTAGCCGCTCGACGAATTCACTTCGGTCCGGCGCCTGAGGCGCTTCGGGGTACGATGCCCCCATCGCGCGTGCACGACCGGGCCAGGAACCCGCCGGCAGCGAAGTCCAGGTCGAGTGTCGAGGGTTGGGTCCCGGCAACTTACGGGTCCGACGGCTGTTCTGAAAGCGGGCGGCTGGCGGTCGAGTCCCGACTGGGATGCCCACGATCCGAGCGTGCGAAGTCGACCCGGCTGTTCCGACCCGTCCCTTCCCGCGACCGGGTTTTGCGCGTATTAATTCTCGCCATATGAGTCAGAAATGGCGCAGTCTCCTCTGGATAGCGCTGGCCGGAATGCTCGCGGTCTCGCTCTGGTTCTCCGCGTCCGCCGTGGTTCCCCAGCTCACCACCGAGTGGGGCCTGGACGGCGCTGCCCAGTCATGGCTCACGATGAGTCTTCAACTCGGCTTCGTGGTCGGAGCACTGCTGAGCGCCGTGCTGAACCTGGCGGATCGCATCCCGATTCGCGCGCTCTTCGCCGTCAGCGCTCTGCTCGGTGCGGTGCTCAACGCGGTGATCGCGCTGTTCGTCGACACCGCGGTGGTGGCGGTCGGGCTTCGCTTCCTCACCGGCGTGGTGCTGGCGGGCGTCTATCCACCGGCGATGAAACTGATGGCTAGTTGGTGCAAGGAGGACCGCGGGCTATGCATCGGGCTGCTAGTGGGAGCTCTGACGGTGGGCTCCGCGATGCCGCATCTGTTCAACGCGCTGCCGATCCTGGGCGGCGAACCGGGAATCCCGCCCTGGCGGACGGTGCTGCTGATTGCCTCGGCGTCCGCCGGTCTGGCCGCGGTCATCGCTGCCGTCTTTATCAAGCCGGGTCCGCTACATACCGAAGTGGCGCCGTTCGAGCCGCGCCACGCTGGCCATGCGCTGTCGAAGCGAGCGCTGCGTTTGGCGAACTTTGGTTACCTGGGTCACATGTGGGAGCTGTACGCCATGTGGACCTGGGTTCCGATCCTCTTGCTGGCCAGCTACAGCGAGGCCGGTTGGAACGAAGCGGCGGCCAGGCTGGCGGGCTTCGGTAGCGTTGCGATCGGTGGTCTGGGCTGCATCATCGCCGGCCAGTTGGCGGACCGCTGGGGGCGCACGCGCGTCACGACCGTGGCTCTGTCGGTCTCGGGCGGCTGCGCCCTGTTCGCGGGTGCGTTCTTCCGGTCACCCGGCCTGCTGACGGTTCTGTGTTTGGTCTGGGGGTTCGCGGTCGTGGCGGACAGCGCCCAGTTCAGCGCCGCGGTCAGCGAGCTGGCCGATTCGCGTTACGTCGGTACGGCCCTGACCATGCAGACCAGTCTCGGATTCTTGTTGACGCTGTTCACGATCCGGCTCGTTCCGCCACTCGTCGAGTGGGTTGGCTGGGGGTGGGCGTTCGTGCCTCTAGTCCTCGGACCCGTCTTCGGCATCGCGTCGATGCTGCGCCTGCGGACACTGCCAGAGTCGGCGGCGATGGCGTCTGGCAACCGGTAGGGTCCGGGTGTCTCGCCAACCGGGCCGTTCCGACCGCGCGAGCTTGTGATCAGTCGACTCTCTCCGCGCTCAGGCGCTCCAGCGCGCGCCGTGCCGCTTCGACCTGGGCCTGAAGCTCACGGTCGGCGCCTTCCCACAAGTGGATGAACTGGGCATACGCTTGGGCCGCGCCGACCCGCTCGCCTGCCTGCTCCAACGCTTGGGCCTGATGGAGGTAGGCGGGAGCGAAGTAGACGACGTCGCCGAACCATAGACCGTTCTTCAGGCGGCGGATCCCCTCGGCGCGCGTCTCGTCGCGACTCGCCTGGATCACCGCCAGGGCGAACCTCAGCGGGCCGCTGGCTTGCAAGTCGCCAATGTAACCCGCCGCTTCCAAGCCCGATTGGAGCTGTTCCAGCCCCGCGACGGTGTCCCCCTCGATGATCCTCGCCCAGCCGAGGGCCGCCCTGAAGAAGTTCTCGAATTTGGCCGACAGCTCCACCGTGGCGAGGGCTTGCTCCGCCACCGCGCGTGCCTCCTCGCTCCGCCCCGCGCTGAGCGCGTACAGCATGCGTGCGTAATAGAAGAACTGTTCGGCCTGCGGGTCCGGTGCTGGGCCATCCAGTGCCTTCAGGATCGGACCGAGGAAGGACGAATCGGCGTAGCCCGCCAGGACGGGCAACAGCCGCAGGTATGGCCATTGGCGGTCGGGCGCGACGGCCCAGAGCGTATCGAAGACCGCCCGCGCCTCGTCCAGGTGTCCAAAGCTCGAGAGGACAAGGGCGTACATGCCGAGCGGCTCGGGGTTCCCGGAACGCCGGCTCGCGAACGCGACCTCGCGGAATCCCTCGAGCATCGGTTCGGGAGAGCGCTTGGAGCGATACAGTCCCCTCAGGATGTAACCGCCCAGGCGTTGCGCGCGCGGATCGGCGGCCAGGCGCCCGTCCAGCGAGTCGGGGGCGTCCCAAACAGCGGCCGCCAGCCTGAACGGCGCTATCTCGGTCGAGTCGACCAGGCTCTCCATGGCGGTCAGGTAGCGCCGGTAGCGGACGCTGTCATTGTAGGCGAGGCTGAGCTCGAGGGGGTGAATGATGGCCGGAGCCAGGGTCGGGTCCAACTCGATCACGCGATCGAAGGGGTCGAACAGCTGCTCCTCCTCCAACGCCAGCAACGGGAACGCATGGTACCGCACGTCCCCAAGCATGTACCAACCCTCGGGGTCGTCGGGGTAGCGACGGACGTAAGCGGTCATGCTGTCGTGTGCGGCCACCTCGCCGTCCTCGAACAGCGCGTGCGCAGCGACGAGAGTCCGCTCGCGGGCGGGCAGACGCTCGGAGTAGCGCTGGGCTAGCTCGGCGTGGCGACGGGCGGCGCGCGAGCCGAACCCACCGTGCCGCGTGTTCCAGCCGTACGTCAGCCCCAGTCGGTAGTGGGCCAGGGCGAACGTCGAGTCCGCGTCGACGGCCTGTTGGAATGCCACCAGCGCCGAATCCCAATCAGAGCGGCGGTAGTACTGTTGACCCTTCAGATAGGCCCGGATCGCGCCGATGTCACCGGTGGTGATGCCGCTCACCCTCAGGTTTGGAACGGGTTCGCGGGCGATCCAGATGTCGCGCAACAGGGCCACGGCGAGGTCATCTAACAGCGCCAGCACGCTGTCGGCGGGTCCCTCGACCTGGGCCTGCGCCAGCTCGACGCCGCGGACGGAGTAAAGCTGGGCCCGCATCCGGACTTCGGGGCCGGCGGCGACGACGCTACCCAGAACTACTGAACCGGCTTCCACGTCCCGCCCCACCTTCAAGGATCCCTCCAGGTCGAGACCGCCGTCGGTGGCTCGCTGTCGCCAGCGATGCAGCACGGTGCGCGGATCCACGGTGCGGATGGCGCCGACCTCGTCGAAGTTGGGCGACAGGAGATCGACGACGCCCTCGCCCAGGTATTCGACCGCCGGACCGGATGTGTTGAACGGTAGGACGGCAATGACCTGGGCGTCGGGGGCCACTGCACCGAGGATGCTGGGGCGTAACCACCAGAAGAGGGCCCCGAGTCCCACGAGTGCGACGGCAGCGGCGTAGGCATAATGCCGCCTCCGCCGCTGTCCCGCGTTGGCGGTCGCGGACGTGACGTCCTCGGCAGCGCCGCTACCGGAGCCGCGGGCGGCGGATATCCACGCGCCGCCCACCACGGCCAGGAACCCGATGGCGAGGACGACGCCGAGCCAGCGTACGACAGTGGGATTGGGAATGAAGATGTCGGCGACCTGAATCAAGGCCCAGCCGCCGCCCACGTACACGGCGGCCGCCTGAAATGCCGGGTGTTGTCTCAGTCGTCGCCATCGGTTGACTGGCCGATTTTCTTCGTTCATGGAGCCGCGCCTCTGGTTTGGGCGGAACGCCCAAGTGTGGTACACGAGCGTTGCAAAGGTCAAGTGCTCGGGCGGCGGGGGCTCGGAAACGGAATCCCTGACGGGCGCGTACTGGAGTCAGATGGTTGCCCGGGTCGCTTCGGGCGAAGATCTTTAGGTATACAGCGAGACGTTCGGCTCAGGTAGTCGGGTGAAGTCGATCGAAAGCGGGCGAAAACATGCGTTTTTCTCTCGAGCGGGAAGATTCCGGACCCAGCCACTGGATCATCATCGATCCGCGTCCGCCCGGGTACATCGGGCAGGAGGTTGTGGACCTGTCTATGGGCGCCATCGAGCTCCGGCGGGCCGCTCGCCTGTTGCGCGCGTTTGCCGAAGAACGGGAGAACTGGATCGATCTGGGAGAACTGTCGCGTGATTGGAATCGCTGGCCGGGTGATCGTCCCGACCATGTACGGGATCTTTCTTTCGGCGTGCGCCTGATTTATGGTATCGATTTCGATGCCGAGACCGACGTGTTCGAAGGCAAGCCGATCCGTCACCTGGCGGTGCACGGTTCCAAGCAGACGCCGACCCCGGCCACGGTCGGTGAGATCGCGTCGTATTTTTGGGGCCGCCGGCCGGCACAGATGCGCATCGCGCCGTCGGGTCGCGCGCACGTCGTGGTAGGAATGGATTGGGAGCAGTTAAACCCTCAACATTTGATGCGATTGCTGTGATGAGTTGGAAAACCGATTTGCTGGATCTGTTCGGAGTCAACAGGAAGTCGCTGATCGAGCGCTGGACGGACCGTGCGCTGCACGCGGTGCAACAGGCGGCCGGCTCGTTCGAGGACGCGTCGGATCTTGCCGGCGAGGCGGCGAAGACGGCTCGTGCTACGACCCGCAAAGGCCTCGAGGAGGCTGGCGAACTGGCGAAGGCAGGGACGCGCGCCGGACGCCGGGCGGTATCGGGGGGCGTGGACGCGATCACGCGGCGTGCGGCGGAGATCCGCGAGCAGCGAAGGCGCCAGCGGGAGGAGCGACACGAGGCGTCGAGAGCGCGACGTGCCGTGCGGGCGCGCTCGCCGATGCGGATCGACCTGCGCCGCGCCGATCGTGTCGTTCTGCGCGGTCGCCGTCCAGTGGATCTGCGTATACTGGGCGGTGGCAAGGTGCGCTACCGCTACTACGACAGTCCGGGCTTCCTCTTCCGGGTGTACTTGCACTTGACAGGCCGACGGGTGTGGCCGCCGCGGTAAGGCGCTCTGGAAAACGAGCCTAACGGGGTGGAATCCCCTCGTCGCCCGGCGACCGTCGTCGGGATACCGGTATCGGTCGTCCGCTGGGGCCTCATCGTATTCGCCGGCGCTTCGATTATCGGCTTTCTCGCGGCCTTCCTTCTGTCGGAGGACTGGGGTCAAGAGCTCGCCAGTCTGCACCGGTTCAACCCGATCTGGTTTCTGCCGGCCGCCGGCCTCATGCTGCTCGACTGGTTCGGCTCGGCCCTGCGAATCAAGGCGCTGGTAGGGCCGCACAATAGCCGGATCTCGCTGTTCAAGTCCGGCCAGATCGGTGTGACCTGCACGGCGATGGGTTACCTGACGCCCTCGTCAACGGGGGCGGGTCCGGCAACGATCTACGGCTTGATGCGACAGGGGCTCACATTCGGGCGGGCCGCGGCCATCAACGCCATGTCCTTCCTCTCGAACGTGATCTTTCTGTCTCTGGCGGGCCTCGTCGCGTGGGTGCTGGGTGCCGGCGGGACCGTGGCGGACATCCGTCTGCCGATCGCGGGCCTCTCCGCCGCGGCGCTCTTCAGGTGGTCCGCCTGGTTGTTCGGCCTGGCCGTGACGGGAATCGTCGTGCTCGCTCTGTTGCCCGGGGTCACGCGCGGCGTCGTGCAGCGCATCATGGGACGCGACCACCCGCGAGTCGAGCGAGTGCTGTATCAGATCGACGAGATGCACAAAGGGATCGTGGCCTACTGGCGCGAGTCGGGGACGCTGCTCTTCGTCCTTGCCATCCTGAGCGGCGCTGTGCATTTCGGGGCGCGATTCATGTTGGGCTATGTCATCCTGCGCGGTTTCGTCGTTCACCCTCCCTTCCTCGAGGTCATCCTGCTCCACATCGTCATTCAGTATATCCTCTTCGTCGTCCCCACGCCCAGCGGCGCCGGCATCGGCGAGCTGATCACGGCCGCCGTCATGTCGCCTTTCTTGCCGCCCGGCCTCGCTCTCCCGTATACGGCGGTATGGCGCCTGTTTCTGAACTACGGAACGGTGACCGTGGGTGGCGGGCTGCTGATGACGTGGCTCGGCAAGGACGGGGCGCGCTAGCTTCGGTAATCACGAGCCGCGAGTCGCCCGTCGCCGCCGAATCCAGGCGGTGAGCAGCGTGAACCCGACCAGCAAGCCGGCGGCGGCCAAAAAATGGAGGAAGGCCTCGCGTCGCGCTTCGCCCGTACCGCGGATCAACGCATCGGCGAAGTAGGTGTAGACCAGAGTGCCGGGTAGCATACCGATCAACGAGCCCAGGACGTAATCGCGGAGCGAGATGCGTGAGAGCCCGGCCCCGAAATTCAGGGCGTTGAACGGCACGAGTGGGATCAGGCGTAGATAGAGCATGGTGCCGAGTCCGTGCTCGCCGATCTTCTCGTCCAGCGCGGCCGCTTTCCCCTTCAGGATCCGAGCGACGAACTCGCGGCCCAGGTGACGGGCCAGCAGAAAAGCGCCCCAGGCGCCCAGATTGGCACCGAGCGTATTGTACAGCATGCCGCGAGCTACGCCGAAGATAGCTCCGCCCGCCAGAGTCGGAATCGTACCCGGCAGGCCAAGCGAGGTCGCCGCGGCGTATAGCGGCACGAAGACGAGGGGTGACCACCACGGAGTGCCCAGCCCGCGAAAGAAGTCGGCAATGCGTCGAGGGTCGGCCTCGTCGGCGAGCGGCGTCCAGTGGAACAGGGCGAGGCCGCCGCCGAAGATGACGAGGAGGACGGCGAGGCGAAGAACGCGACGACGGCGGCCGACGTCCTTCGCACTCTCGTTGGCGGACTCGCCGTCGGCCGTGCCATGTTGCGCTGCTATCGCCGACTCCTTTCGTGCGTCCTTCATCTCGAGGTCGTCCTCCGCCGCCGGATTCGACCGGCACCGCCGCCATCGGAACAGCATTCCGGCGGCGCATGTTCCATGTGTGCACCACGGGCGCCGCACGCTCCTCCACCCGGCGCCGGCTTGGGCTGTACATCGCGATGCCTCTCGGACACTGTCAAGTCCCGAAGCAT
>JASFLD010000058.1:0-12848 GCA_050118275.1 Gemmatimonadales bacterium | reverse complement strand
ACGACCGAGCGCCCGTGCCTTCTACGCTTTGGGGATCATCTACGATCGCAAGAAGCAGCCGGACCTGGCGGAAGTCATGTACCGGAAGGCGAAGGAACTGGGCGGCTGGTGAGCAGACGTCGCAACTGGAGGGTGGCAGGCGGCCTGGTCTTGCTGGTGTGGGCAGCCGTACTGGCCTGGCATGTGCGGCGCGAGTACTTCCGCCCGGAAAGTGTGCGGTTGGCGGAAGCGAGTGCCAACCTGATACCGAGCGCCGCTTTCTACTCGGTGAAACTGGCCGGTACTCCAATCGGCTACGCCGCGTCGCGGATCGACACAGTTGCAGAAGGTTTCATCCTGGACGACGACCTGCGCTTGCGGGTCGCGGCATTCGGCAGTGAGCTGCCTGCCGCGGCGCGGACGGAGATTCGGTTGGGGAATTCTCTGGAGCTGCAGGACTTCAACTTTACGCTGCGCTCTGATTTCGGGGATTTCACGGTTGCGGGAGTGATGGAGGGTGACACGCTTCTGGACCTGCGGATCACGGCGGGCGAGGACGAGCAGGCATTGGCTCTGCCGACAGATGGACAGCGGATCGTGCTGCCGCAAGTGATGCCGGTACACTTCGCGTTGGGTGGTGAGCCGGAGCCGGGCGAGGTCTACAGCTTCGAGGTCTTCGACCCGAGCATCATGGAGCGGCAGCGAGTCGACATGGAGCTACTGGGCAAAGAGACGTTGCTCGTGCCGGACAGCGCCGACTACGACGACGAGCTGGAGAAGTGGGTGCCGGCACGCTATGACACCATCGACACGTGGCACGTGCGTCAGAGCTTCGGTGGTGTCGAGCTAGAGTCGTGGCTCGACCCGGATGGCATGATCGTGCGAGCCACGAGCCCACTGGGGTACAGCATCGAGCGAACCGCGTTCGAGATCGCGTGGAACGAGTATCGCGCTCTGGAGAGCTCGGGCGCTGCCGCAGCTGCCGCTGCGCCGGACATCATCGAGCGATCGGCGATCTCGGTTGGGACCGAGCTGCCGCGGGGCGATCGACTGGCGGTCCTGGCCGTGCGTCTGCGAAACGTCGATCTGACGGGTTTCGATCTCGACGGTTCGAGCCAGGAGCTGAGGGGTGATACACTGGTCGTGCGCCGCATGTCGCGGCCGCTGGGGGCGGCTTATCGATTACCGGCCGACTCGGATGCGTGGCCGGCCGAGCTGCAATCGACGCCGTTGATCCAGGCGGATGACCCGGAAGTTGCTGGTGTGGCGGCCAGGATCATCGGCGAGACCCGCGATCCAGCGTTGGCCGCCGCCCGGCTGAACGATTGGGTGTACGGCAACCTCGCGAAAGAGATCACGCTCAGCCTGCCCAGTGCGCGCCAGGTGCTGGATGCGGGTCGGGGCGACTGCAACGAGCACACGGTGCTGTACGTCGCGCTGGCGCGGGCGGTGGGCCTCCCGGCCCGGCCGGTGGCGGGACTCGTGTATGTGCACGGTCGTTTCTACTACCACGCCTGGCCGGAAGTATGGCTCGATGATTGGCTGCCGGTGGACCCGACGTTGAACCAATTCCCAGCGGATGCGTCGCACCTTCGCTTCGTCGTGGGGGGACTGGCCAGGCAGGTTGAGTTGGTGCGCCTGATCGGGCGGCTCGAGCTGGACGTCGTGAAGTTGGAGGAACGGTGATTCAACTCATAGAGCTGACGAAGAAGTACGGCGACTTCACGGCCCTACGCGGGATCGACCTCACGGTGCCGAGGGGGACTTTGTACGGTCTGCTGGGACCCAACGGAGCCGGGAAGACGACGGCGTTGAGGATCATCGCGGGAATCCTGCAACCGTCGTCCGGCACGGTCACTGTCGGCGGGTTCGATGTTCGCAGCGATGCGGAGCGGGCGAAGAGCCGCCTGGGTTACATTCCGGATCGGCCGTTCGTCTACGAGAAATTGACGGGGGCGGAGTTCTTGCGATTCGTAGCTAGCCTCTACGGTCAGAACGGCCAGGAAGTCGAGCGACGGATCGCGGAGCTGTTGAGCATCTGGGAGCTGTCGGCATGGCGGGACGAGCTTTTGGAGGCCTACAGCCACGGGATGAAACAAAAGCTCATCATATCCTCCGCTCTGATTCATCGCCCCGAGGTGATCGTCGTGGATGAGCCGTTGGTCGGGCTCGATCCGAAGGCGGCGCGTCTGCTGAAGGAGATCTTCCGGGGCTTCGTCAGCCGGGGCGGCACGATTCTGATGTCGACGCACACGCTGGAGGTCGCCGAGGTGCTGTGTGATCGCATCGCGATCATCCAGGACGGTCGGATCCGGGCGGAGGGGACGATGGCCGATCTGCGGGGCGCGGTGCAGGGTGAGAGCGGTGATCTGGAGGAAATATTCCTGCGGCTGACGGGCGGGCACGAGGTCAAGGAGCTCCTGGAGGTGCTGGGTACGTGAGTGTGACCACGGCGAACTTCTGGGACATGTTGCTGCCCAAGCGCATTACGGCGCGCCGGCGCGT
Source organism: Gemmatimonadales bacterium (assembly GCA_050118275.1). Classification (GTDB taxonomy): domain Bacteria; phylum Gemmatimonadota; class Gemmatimonadetes; order Palauibacterales; family KS3-K002; genus JASFMO01. The sequence goes on along the minus strand of JASFLD010000058.1, from coordinate 10,364 downwards.
CAGGCGCCAGAGTGCGGGCCGAGGCAGAGTGGCGGCGGTGGTCGTAATCGGGGCGGTATTCTGGCTGGCGGCCTACGGTATCCTGTACCGGATACTGAAATACTTCCAGGGTGTTGAGGACATCGGGGACCTGTTGGCGGCGAAGTTGTTGGGCCTGATCCTGCTCACGTTCCTGGGTATCCTGCTGCTATCGAACATAATAACGGCGGTGTCGACGTTCTTCCTGTCGAAGGACCTGGAGCTGCTGATCGCCGCGCCATCGGCTTGGGAGCAGGTGTATCTCACGAAGCTGAGCGAGACGGTGGTGAACTCCAGCTGGATGGTCGCACTGATCTGCGTGCCGATCCTGGCGGCCTACGGTGCCGTCTACGGCCGCGGTCTGCAGCTTCTGGCCGTCTCGTTGGCGGCGGTGCTGCCCTTCTTCGTGATCGCCGCGGCCGCCGGATCGGCTCTGACGCTGTTGTTGGTGAGGGTATTCCCGGCACGGCGTGCGAAGGACATCTTCGCAGTGATCACGGTGATCGCGGCGGGCGGTGTGGTCTTGCTGATCCGCTTGTTGCGGCCCGAGAGCCTGGCCAAGCCCGAGGGTTTCAGGAATCTGGGCCAGTTCATGGCACTGTTGCGCGGACCGACATCGCCGTGGTTGCCGAGCGAGTGGGCCACGGACGCGGTGATGGGCGTGCTGCACGGCGGCTTCGATCCATTCACGCTACTCCTGCTCTGGAGCAGCGCGGCCGGCGTGACCGTGTTGGGTGCGGCGCTTCATCAGCGACTCTACCCATCGGCGTTCACCCGCTCGCAGGAGGGTGGGCAGAAGCATACGGCGGGTCGACGGTTCGCGGTCTCGATCGGTGGCCTGCTGCGGGGAGTGAGCGGCAGCCGAGCCGAGCTGATGATGAAGGACGTTCGAGTCTTCTTCCGGGACACGACGCAGTGGTCGCAGCTGATCCTGCTGGCTGTGCTGGTGGTGGTGTATATCTACAACATTCGAGCCTTGCCGTTGTACTCGGAGGGGGTGAGCTACTTCTTCGCCCACATCGTCTCCTTCGTCAATGTGGGCCTGGCCGGCTTCGTTCTGTCGGCCGTGGCGGCGCGCTTCGTCTTGCCGGGGGTGAGCCTTGAGGGACCGACGCTGTGGTTGTTGCGTTCGAGCCCGTTGCGCGCGCGGGATCTGCTGTGGAGCAAGTACTGGGTGGGGACGACGCCGTTGTTGGTCATGGCCCTGGTGCTGACGCTGGGCACCAACCTGCTGTTGAAGGTCAGCCCGGCGATGATGCTGCTGTCGCTGGTGACGATCGCAGCGGTGACATTTGCCGTCGCGGCTCTGGCGCTGACGTTCGGCACGCTGTTCCCGCAATTCGAGACGGAGAACACGGCGCAAATCCCGACCAGCGTGGGCGGACTGCTGTTCATGATGACGGCCATCACCTTGTTGGCTGCCATCCTCATTCTCGAGGCATGGCCCGTGCTGACGATGTTCCGCCACCGTCTTTACGGCGGGAGTCCGTCGGGCGGCATGTGGTTGATGGCGGCTGCAAGCGGGCTGGCCGCGGTTTCGATCTGCGTCGCCGCGACTATCCTTCCTTTGCGAGTGGCGTTGCGGCGAATCGAGAATCTGGAAGCCTGAGCGCCGTTCACAACTCGCCGCGTTCGAATAGTCCCTGCACGCTACGCCGCTCGCCTGCGAATTCTATCCAGCCCTGAACCCGATAGACGGCGTTGTAGGGGCGCGGCCCCTGCTCGACCGGGAGGTCGCCGAACAGCCGCTCGGCCACGGTGATCTCGCCCTTGATGTCGGGCTCCGGGATCCTGAACCATGTACGAACGGGCACGTTGCGCCGGAGCTGAGGTGCGGACGTCACTTCGACGTTCCGTAATTCCAAAGCCGTCCAGCGGCGCGTCAGGCCATCGGCGTACATCCAGGCGTACGGGTTGCCGTACTTCTCTGAATCCTTGCTATTGAACAAGACGATGATCGCACCATCCTCGGATCGTAAGATCGCTCGCTCGTAAGGCCCAAAGCGGGCGGGAATCTGAGGGGCGCGTATAGCGAAGCGGTGCTGGACGGCGATTCCATCGAGTCTCTGGCTCCGGTAGGTCAGAAGCGCCTCGCGGATTTCGTGCCGGGTACCGGCGCGATCATCCCAGCGGTCGAAATACTCGCCTAACTCGAGGGTGTAGTCGGTCGCGTCTTTGCGGATTATCAGGGCGTCCGCATCACCGTCACCGGTTATTGTCAGCCGCAGCGAATCGGAGGGGAAGAGCCGCCAGGGTTCGCGGAGCGGAGCCTCACGCTCATCGTTATCCAGGATTGTGCGCCAACCCGAGGACGCCAACTGCCACCCCAGATAGCGCTGCTCGAGCGCATCCGACGTGGCAAGGTTGGCGAGCTCGAAGACGAGTGCCCGGGTCTGCCCTTGTTCGAGCGGGAGGAACAGGAGGCTGGTCGCGTATTCCGTCGGGACGACGGACAAAGCCGAGTCTGGAACGGGCGTCTCGACCGCCCCATCGGCGGAAGCGTCCTGGTTGGTTTGTCCCGACCCGCAAGCCTGGACGGCGATAGACAGCGCGAGCCAGGCGAATGCACTTTTTCGCATACTGGCTAAGCTAGTCGGCGGCAGGGGGCGGTGCCAGGTGGCCTGTCGCGCTATGAGTAGCGACCCTATCTTGCGAGGTCTTGCCGCGGAAATGGGGTCGTTGTAGTGACCAGGGGCCGTATGGCCATCTGCGGTCGCGAGTCGCCGGTATCGGAGTGCGTTGCTCGGCGGCGGATTCGCTCGATACGCGGTGCGACCGATGAGAGGAGGTCAGGGACGATTGGCAATCGGCATCGTCGGTAGGATTCTGCGGATCAAGCTGCACACACAGATTCTGATCGCCTTGTTGCTGGGCGCCATTCTGGGTCCGCTGCTGGGTGGCTTTGGTCCGGCCATCAAGCCGTTGGGTGATGCCTTCATCAATCTGCTGGTGATGATCGTGGTCCCGCTGGTCATGGCTTCGTTGATCGTCGGGACGGCGAGTCTTGGCGATCTGCGCAAACTGGGCCGAATCGGTCTGAAGACCGTAGCATTCTATCTGGTCGCGACGGCGGTCGCGGTCGTCGTCGGGCTGGTGGCGGCCGAGGCGCTGAACCCGGGCATGGGCTTGGACGAGGGCGTGAAGGCGAGGATGCTCTCGGACTTCGCGGGAGTAACGGCGCAGCAGTTGGAGCGGTTGAGCGAGAAGCCCTCGATCGCCGATCTGCTGGTCAGGATCATTCCGAGGAATCCTTTCCAGGCGATGGTCGAGACGAATTTCCTGCAGATTATCTTCTTCGCGATCCTGTTCGGCATCTCGTTGACGATTCTGACGGAGGATCGACGCAAGCCCGTGCTCGACTTCCTGAACGGTGTGAACGATGCGATGATCGTCCTGGTCAAGCTCGTCATGCGAGTAGCGCCGATCGGCGTCTTCGCACTGATCGCTGCGGTCGCTGCACAATTCGGCTATGGCGTCCTGGTCACATTGTTGAAGTACGTTGCCATAGCGATCGGAGCCATGGCCGTATTCACGGTAACTTTCTACCCGGTCGTGCTGCGAATTTCGGGCATGTCGCCCTGGTTCTTCCTGAAGAAGTACTACGAGGTATTCGTGTTCGCCTTCTCCACGTCCTCCAGCAACGCGACGCTGCCGGTCAATCTACAGGTGAGCGAGGAAGAGTTGGGGGTCTCGAACCAGGTGGCTGCTTTCGTGCTCCCGCTGGGTGCGACGGTGAACATGAACGGCACGGCGATTTATCAGGGCGTGAGCGCCGTGTTCATCGCCCAGGTATTCGGGATCACTCTGGGGTTGCCGGATTTGCTGACGATCGTGCTGACGGCCACGCTGGCATCGATCGGCGCCGCGGGCGTCCCGGGGATCGGCATGGTGACGCTGACGATCGTGCTGACCCAGCTGGGCATACCCCTGGAGGGAATCGCGCTGGTGGTCGGAGTGGAGCGGATCCTCGACATGTCCCGCACGGCGGTGAATGTCACCGGCGATACGGTGTGCGCGGTATGGGTGGCGAAGACGGAGGGTGAGCTGAGGATCCCCGAGGAGGCGACGCCACTGCCGGCGACTCCCTGAGACGCAGCGAGTCAGCTCATCGATGGATCGTCGTGGCGTGTCGGGGTCGTGGATAGACGGAGGCCAGGGGGCGGTCAGTCGCGCACTCCCAACTCGCGGTCCAAGCGTCGGTAGAACCGTCGGATACGGCGAGCGTTGACGCCGAGATCTCCCTTTCCCACGCGCGAAGCCGACCACATGTCGACGCGGGTCAGCGCGTTTTGGTCCAACTTCACCTTGAACCGCACATCGTCGACCAGGCGAAGGACGAGGGTCTTGGCCTCGGCGTGGATCAGGCCGGCTCCCTCATCGGCGCTCACGAGCCTCCAACGCGACCTGGATTCGATGATGGCGGTGATCTGATCCCAGACCGTGGCAAACGGGACGAGGTAAGTCCGTCCACGCAACCTCGGATCCTCGGCCTGTTCGCTGGTCTGAGCCGTGTTCTCTGTCAGTGATTTCCAGATCTTCCTGAATGCCATCGCCCATTGGACCGCGTCAGGGGTTCTCGCCGACACCTGATCATGCAGGGGACCCCGGCATTGTGCAAGATGCTTTGCGGCGCACGATTTTCGCGTAGTTTTCTGGGCGCAGCCAGAGTTCACACAGGCGGAAAGGAGTGGTCCATTGAAAGTGGTCATCCCACTAGCGGGGAAGGGGACCCGATTGCGGCCTCACACGCACACAGTGCCCAAGCCGCTGTTGGAGGTCGCCGGAAAGGCGGTGCTGGATTACGTGGTCGAGGATGTGATCGAACGGCTCGATGTCGAGCAATTGATCTTCATCACGGGGCACTTGAAGGAGCAGGTAGAGGCCCACGTCGAGGCCCACTATGACGTTCCATCGGTGTTCGTCGAGCAACCGGTCCAGAACGGAACGGCGGGGGCGATCAAGTTGTCCGAGCCGTATGTGGACGGGCCGGTGCTCATCATCTTCGTGGACACGTTGTTCGATGCGGATCTCTCGGTAATCGAGGCACACCCCGAGGCGGATGGCTTCATCTGGGCGAAAGAGGTAGAGGACTATCAACGATTCGGCGTCATCGTAACCGGCCCCGACGGGATGATGCAGCGTATTGTTGAGAAGCCCGATGAACCGATATCGCGTCTGGCCAATATCGGGCTGTACTATGTCAGGGATCACCGGCTGCTGTTTGAGGGGATCGATCGGACGTTGACGGCGGACCCCTACCTGGGGGAGTACTTCCTCACCGATGCTCTGCAGTACATGATCGACCAGGGGTCGAAGATCCGGGTGCTGGAGGTCGAGGGGTGGTACGACTGCGGCAAGCCCGAGACTCTTCTGGAGACGAATCTGCACCTGCTGAAGACGGGTCGAGCGCGACGGCCCCGCGACCTGGGTGACAACACGATCATCGATCCGGTGAGGATCGAGGACGGAGTCGAGTTGAGGGGGTCGACCGTCGGACCCAACGTCAGCATTGGATGCGGAAGCCGGGTACACTCCTCGACCCTGCGCGATTGCATCATCGGCGAGGATGCGGTGATCGAGGATTCGGCGTTGCACGACTCGCTGATCGGGGCGAGCGGGGAGCTGAGCGGTTTTCGGGGAAGGGCGCTACTGGGTGATCACTGTGCCGCGTTCAAGGCAGAAGACTCGAAATGAGGCGGCGCCTCGCACCGTTCACCACTCAGAATCCGGTCATCCGAGAGAGTATGGCCAGGAGTCGGATGGCGCCGGCCGCGCCATCGGCGTCACGGAACCACTCGTTGACCGTGTGAGTGTCGCCGGATTCGCCGCCGCCACCGATGGCGATGCTGGGGATGCCAAGGGCCAGAGGAACATTTGCGTCGGTCGAAGATACCGCGTACTGCGGGTCGACATCGAGGGCGAGAGTCGCCGTCACGGCCGCCTGTACCAGGGAGTGCGATGTATCGAGGGCTCCCGCGGGGCGCTCGCCGATGAGCTCGAAGCTGACGTTGAGCAGTCCTTCGGCGCGAGCCTCCTCGGCGGCGACGCTGGCTTGCAGAGCCTCACGGAGTTGCGCTTCCGTGACCTCGATCAGCGCGTTGTCCTCGGACCTGAGGTCGAGTTCGACCCAGCTCTGGTCGGGGATGGCATTGATGCTCGTGCCGCCGCCGTGGCGTGCGGCGGTCAGCACGGTACGTGGCTGCTTTGGCAAATCGAGCTCGGCGATTCGGTGGATGAACTCGCCGATGGCGTTGGCGGGGTTCGAGCGTCCCCAGTCGGTCCAAGAGTGGCCACCGGCGCCGCGGATGGTGATACGGAAGCGCCGACTGCCGAGGGCGCGGTGGATGATGCGGCGCAGGCCGCTGCCGTCGACGGCGATGAATGCGGCGGCATCGCGGAGCGGGCTGGCGTCAGCGAAAAGCTGTTTGACGCCTCTGAGATCGCCGGGCCCCTCTTCGCCGACGGTGAAGACGAAAAGGATGGGACGTTGGGGTCGCACGTCGGCGTGGATGAGGGCACGCAGGACGGCGAGCGCGACGGCGAGCCCGCGGGCGTTGTCGGTGATGCCAGGCCCGACCCACCGAGATCCTTGCGGGCGGATGTCGATGGACGTCTCGGGCCCGAACACGGTGTCGACGTGGGTGGCGACGACTATCGGCGAGGGATGGGACGAGCGGCTGGCATTGGGGAACCAGGCGAGCAGGTTGCCGACGGAATCCAACTCGTGGCCGACGCCCAGCCGCCCCAGTTTGGCGGCGATAACCTCCGAGCGCTCGCGTTCGTGGAACGGAGGAGCCGGGACCCGCGCCAGCTCGATCTGCTCTTCGAGCATCGAGTCGGCCTGGGTGGCCAGCCGGTCGCGGGCGCGCCTGAGCGCCTCGGTCTCGAACGATCGATTCTCTTCCATGTCCGTAAGCAACGACGGTAAGTTCGGCGAGGCAAGCACGACTGTCAACGCGAGATAGAGGTCGGAGTGATTGGCTTTCTGACCATTGACCATCTGGCATTTGTCGGGATCGGTATCGCGGCGGGGCTGGTGACGAACGCGGTGGCGATCTGGATGCTGTTTCATCCGCATAACCCGGTCAATCTGGGACGAGTACGTTTGTTCCCGCAGGGCGCCATTCCCGGGGAGATCGACCGCATCGCCCATCGCATCGGCTTGACGGTGGGCACGCATCTGTTGCGCACCGAGGACATCGTCGAAACGCTGGGGAGAGCCGAGTTTCGCGAACGATTTGACCGGACGTTGCGTTCCGCGCTGGAGAGCCTGCTGGACAAGGAGCTCGGGAACTTGCAATCCGAGATCCCGGAGAACCGTCTGGATGAGGTGACGGGAACAGTGACCGATTTCGGCGAGCGGTTGCTGGATGGCCTGGTCGAATATCTCAATGGTGAGGCGTTCGAGAAACGAGTGCAGGAGTTCGTCGATCGACTCAACCGGGAGTTCGGTGATGAGCCGCTCGAGCGGGTGCTGACGCCCGAGGCACGCCGCCAGCTGGTGATCGTGCTGCACGACTTGGGCGAAGGCGTGGTGATGGGATCCGGCTTTCGCGATGGGGTCCGCGAATTCTTTCAGAGGAACCTGCGCGATTTCGTCACGTCGGACGAGGCTCTGGTTCGGTTTTTCCCCGCCGGCGCGATCAACTTCGGCGAGGCGATCGTTCGCAACTACCTACCGCTGGTGCTCGACCGATTTGGACAAGTACTCGAATCGCCGGCGGCGCAGGAACGGGTCCGGCGGGCGCTGAGCAACTTCATCGATGGATACCTGAGCCAACGGGGCATCTTCCAGCAGATCGTCGGCCGGCTGATCATCACCGAGCGGACGCTGAGTCAGACGGTGCAAGCATTGGAACGAGGAGGAGCCGAAGAGGTCGCGGCGCTGCTGCGCGAGCCGCTGATCCAGGACCGGGCAGCAGCAGCGGTGAACGCAGCGGTGGATGACATGTTGGCGCGACCGGTGAAAGAGATCTTCGGCGACATGACGGACGAGGATCTCAGCCGCGTCGGGGATGTTCTCGCGGACAAGATCGTCGATTTCTTCAGACACGAGACCACCGAGGAGTTCGTGTTCAACCGGGTGGACCGCTTCCTGAAGGCCTCGGAGGGAAAGCGCCTCGCCGATGTGGTCGAATACCTCGGCCCTGAAGCCGCCGGCCGTGTGACGGAACGGCTGGCGGATTGGATCGTCGAGATCGCGCGGGGAGGACGGGTGCGTGCCCTGCTGGAGGCGGCGTTGGGGCGGCAGACCGAATGGCTGTTGACGGTACCGATCGGGAAGATACGCGACTTCTTGCCGCCGGATGCGCTCGAGCGCGCCGAACAATTGCTCTTCGACCCGTTGTGGGAGTTCCTCCAGTCGAGAGTGCCGGCGGTGGTTGCGGAGCTTCCGATCGCCGACATGGTGGAGCACCGAATTCGCGCCTATCCGATTGCTGAGCTGGAGAAACTGATTTGGACGGTTACGCGTCGAGAACTGAGGCTGATCGTCTACCTGGGCGGTTTCTTGGGTGCGGTTGTCGGAGCCCTGATGATCGTCGTGCAGGTTCCGGGGGTCGGACTGACGTACCTCGGAGTGATCCTCGTCCTGTCCTACCTGTTTCTCAACCTCCGCTGATGGAGGATGTCTGCGTGCGAGCGGCGACGCCAGCGACGGTCCATCTGTATCTGCGGACGAGCAGGGCTTTCTGCCTGGCTGCCGTAGCGGGCTTGGCGTGGGCGCCCGAATGTTTGGAGGCCCAGGCGATCGACTTCCGTTTCCTCGGGATCGACATGTTCGGCGGTGCTGCGTGGGCGGCGGAATCGGATATGGGAGTCGCCTTCGGAAGCCGCTTGGGATTCGCCGACCTGATCGGTCGGAGGCTGCGCTTGGGGTTCGAGCTCGATTGGTGGTCCGCCGAGCATCGCGCTCCCGATCTGGCGGTTCGGGACGCGATGGGTGGGCTGGCGCTGTGGATCGACGTCGGGCGAGGGCACGCGTTGCGACCGTTCTTGGGTGGAGGGGCGTCGCTGCACTGGATCGACGTGTCGCTAGAGGGAACCGCGTTTCCGGATGAGGAGTCGCTGGCTGCCGAGGAGTTGGAGGGCGTGCGTTTGGGCGCGAGTGGTTTCGCGGGGGCGGCGCTTCGTCTGAGTCGAACCGGCGCCATCTGGCTGGTCGTCGAGTATCGATATACGTCGATAACCGATCTTCCGTACCACGAGGCGCGGCTCGGATTTCGTTTGGGTGGTGGGGATGCTTGATCGAGGCTTGGCTTGGGCTCGGCGGGGCCGGTTGCTGGCGCGTTGCGAACCGGGCTATCATGAACGCGGGTTTGCGATCGAGCACGGGAGAGCCTGCGTCGCCAAGAGAAGAGTCGAGATGCACTTGATCCCCTCACCCGAAGTCAAGTGATCGATGGATACTGAGTATCGCGGCGGAAGTCAGGATACGACCAATGTCCCGGGAGTGCCCGATGCCGGTGGCGCGGTGGAGGCACTGCTGGAGGAGGTGGGGGAGGAGACGCAGACGCAGCCGGCGGGGCATTTCAGCGGTATGCGTGGCCGTACGGCCGTGATCAGCGGTGGCGCGACGGGTATTGGACGCCGGACGGCGATAGAGTTCGCTCGTTGCGGGGCAAACGTGGCATTCAACTGGATCGAGCTGTCCGGTCGTTCGATCGAGGAGGATGCGGCACGGCTGGAGCTGGAGTTGCAGCAACTCGAGGTCCAGGTGCTGTCGGAGCGTGTGGACGTGCGCGATCCGCAGGCTGTGGATTCGTTCATCACAAGAGTCAAGCAAGAGTTGAACGGTATCCACTATTTGGTGAACGCCGCCGGCATCCACAGTTCGGCGCCCTTGTGGAAGCTCACGGATGACGCCTGGAGCGATGTGATCGCCGTGAACCTGACGGGGGCGTTCAACATGATCCGTGCGGTCGCGCCGACCCTGAGAGCGCAGCGCTTCGGGAAGGTCGTGAATGTCGCCTCGATCCATGCTTTCTCTGGCGCCTTCGGTGTGGCGAACTACGCGGCGTCGAAGTCTGGTCTCGTGGGTCTGACGAGATCGGCAGCGGTCGAGCTTGGACCATCCAACGTGAACGTGAATGGGGTCGCGCCCGGCTACGTGCGCACCGAGATGTTGGCCGACGTTCCCGAACGGGTGGTGGCGGAGTCGTTGCAGCGCTCGGCGCTTCGCCGGCTTGCCGAGCCGGCGGACATCGCGCACGTGGTCCTCTTTCTCTGCTCGGAGATGGCGAGGCAGATCACGGGTCAGCTCATTCGTGTCGATGCCGGGCTTTTGGGGTGAACGGCGGTGACGCGGTACGTCGGGAGGGTTGGTGTGATGAATAACTGGGGGAAGG
>JASFLD010000057.1:0-12878 GCA_050118275.1 Gemmatimonadales bacterium | reverse complement strand
GGATACCCACGAGGGGAGATGGCGCATCATCGTCGACGCCGCGCTCGAGATGCGCGGCCCGATGCTCTATGCCACGCTGATCCTTCTGCTGGCCGTCGTGCCCATCTTTCTGATGAAGGGCCTGGCAGGGGCTTTCTTCAACCCGCTGGCCGTATCGTTCGCGCTCGCGCTGGCGGTCGCGATGGTCGTGGCGTTGACCGTGACGCCGGCGCTGGGCTTGCTACTGCTGCGCGGCGTCCCGCTCGAGCGGCGCGAGTCGCCCGTCATCGCTTGGTTGCGGGGGCGATACGAGACGCTGTTGGCTCGCACGGTTCGTGTACCTGCGACCGCGCTCGTTACGGCCGTGGTCATTGTGGCGGCCGGGTTGGCGGTTTGGCCGTGGCTCGAGCAGTCGCTGCTGCCGACATTCAAGGAGCGGTATCTGCGGATAGAATGGGCGGGCGCACCGGGCACATCTCATCCGGAGATGGTCCGGATCATGGCCCGCGCCAAGGACGAACTACGATCCATCCCGGGGGTCAGCGACGCCTACGTGCAGTTGGGCCGCGCGGTGACCGGGGACCAGATCGTCGATGTCAACGCCAGCCAGATCTGGGTCAGCATCGATCCGACCGCAGAGTACGAAGCGACCTTCGCCGCGATTCAGCGTACCGTCGACGGCTACGCGGGTCTCGATCACAACGTGCAGAGCTACCTGACGGACAGAATCCGCCAGGTCTTGGCCGGGGCGAGCCAGGCCATCGTCGTGCGTATCGAAGGCAAGAAGCGGGAAGTGCTGGCCGACCTGGCCAGCGAAGTGCAGCGGCGCATCGCGGACATCGACGGCATCGCCGACCTGCGTATCGAGGGTGAAGTCCAGCAGCCCAACGTAGAGGTCGAGGTGAAACTCGCGGCCGCGGAACCCTACGGGCTGAAGCCCGGCGATGTCCGCCGCGCTGCGGCCACCCATTTCGCCGGCCTCGGCGTCGGATTCGTCTTCGAGGACCAACGGGTCTACGACGTGGTGGTTTGGGGGTCACCAGAGACGCGCAAGAGCGTCAGCGACATCAGCAACCTTCTGATCGATGCGCCGCGCGGCGGGTACGCACGCCTCGGCGATGTCGCCGACGTCCGAATCGCCTCGTCACCGACCGTCATTCACCACGAAGCGCTCTCGCGGCGGGTTGACGTCGTCGCCAACGTGCGAGGCCGCGCCCTCGGCTCCGTGGCCGAAATCGTCGAAGACCGGCTCGAGAGCATCGACTTCCCCGTCGAGTACTATCCGCTCGTGCTCGGCGAGTATGTGGAGCGGGAACAGGCCCTGGAGCGCTTGCTCGGCGTGTCGCTTGCCGTGGCGGTTGGCATCTTCCTGCTGCTTCAGGCCGCGTTCGGGAGCTGGCGGCTGGCGTCGCTGTTCTTCGTGGCCCTGCCGGTGGCCCTGGCGGGCGGCGTCGTCGGCGCGCTGCTCGAGGGCGGCGCGATCTCGCTCGGCTCGCTGATGGGCTTCCTCGGCATCCTGGCGATCGCGGTGCGCCAGGGAGTCATGCTGATCAAGCACTATCAGTATCTTGAAGATAACGAGGGCGAGGCGTTTGGCCCGGCTCTGGTCGAGCGGGGGACGCGCGAGCGATTCGCTCCGATCCTGGTGACGGCGTTCACCACCGCGGCGGCGATGGTGGCCCTGCTGGCGCTCGGCAACATCGCCGGGCTCGAGATCGTGCATCCGATCGCCGCGGTCATTCTCGGTGGCCTGGTGACCTCGACCGTATTCACCCTTCACGTCGTCCCCGCGCTCTACCAACGCTTCGGGGCGAGCCGCGAGCCCGACTTGGCGCTGGCGGTGGAAGACGTGGCGGACGGAACGGCGCATGCGTGATCGAGAGAACGAAAGAAGCTAAGGGATCGATACGGGAGAACCACGATGATGGCGCAACGCGATGACCCGCCGGGATCGACCGCTCGTTTAGTGTTGGCGGCGGAGGACCTGCGCAAGTCTTACGGTCCCAGAGAGGCGCTCCGGGGTCTGTCATTCACGCTACGAGCGGGTCGAATCATGGGGTTCCTCGGTCCCAACGGCGCCGGGAAGACGACATCGATCCGCATTCTCACGACGATCATGGAGCCCGATTCGGGTCGCTTCATGGTGGACGGGATCAGTTCGGAGCATCCCGATAAAATCCGCCGCAGGATCGGCGTGCTTCCCGAGACCTTTGGCCTGCCCAAGCAGATGACGGGCATCGAATACGTGACCTACTTCGGCCAGCTCTACGGGCTCTCGGCCAGCAGCGCCCGCGCGCACGCTCAGAAGCTGCTGCAAGAAGTCGGTTTGGGCCAGCGAGCGAAGTCGCTCGTGGGCACCTACAGCCACGGGATGCGACAGCGCGTCGGTATCGCGCGTGCGCTCGTCAACGATCCCAAGGTCGTGTTCCTGGACGAGCCGACGCTCGGCCTCGACCCTCACGGCCAGGAGGAACTACTCGGGCTGGTGCGGGGGATTGCCGAAGAGCGAAGCGCCGGCGTCGTCCTGTGCAGCCACATGCTTTCGGAGGTGGAGAGCATCTGCGACGATGTGGTCATCCTCAGAGGCGGACAGGTCGTGGCCAAGGGCACGGTGGCTGAGGTCATCGGAGGAGGCGGAGCAGAACGAAACGTGGTCCGGCTGCGCGTCCCCGAGGCATCGCTGGCCGAATCCCATCGGGCCCTGAACGCTGTGCCGGCCGTGACGAACGTCGCCAATGCGAATGGGGCGCTCGGGTGGCTGCGGGTACAAGTGGACGAGCCGGCGACGGGAGACCGTCAGATCAACAACGTGATACTGGAGGCGCTCATCCAGGCCGGAATACCGATCCTGGGGTTCGAGCCCGAGGGCGGACGGCTTCACGATGTCTTCCTGAACCTGACCACGGGGGGGATCGAATGAGCGCGGCAGCGGTATCGCCGGTTTGGGCCGTTGTATTCCGCAGGGAGATGCGCGACCTCTGGATCGGCGGGAAGGCGCTGATCCTGGTACTTCTCCACACCGTACTGCTGGGCGGCTATTCGTTCCTGCTGGCCAGCAATGCCGAGGTCAACCTCCTGCCCCGGGTGGAGATGATCTCGGAGATCGTCAAAGCCACCATCACCGTCGGGCTTTTCATCTGTTTGATCATCGGGGCCGATGCCATCAGCGGCGAACGCGAACGTGGAACCCTGGAAGGGATCCTGCTGACGCCGGCCAGTCGTCGGCAGTTTCTGGTTGGCAAGCTGCTCGCCGCCCTTTCGCCGTGGCCGGTCGCGCTGGCGATTTCCATTCCGTATTGGATGGTGCTGTCGAAAGGCGATCCGGTTTTCTGGACGGCTTTATTGTGGGGGAGCGTCCTGGGAACACTGCTGGCACCGGCCGTGGCCGGATTGGGGATGCTGGTGAGCGTCTGGTGTAACAGCAACAAGAGCAGCATGCTGGCCAGCCTCGGCATCTATCTCCTGCTGCTGCTGCCGACCGAGATCGCGCGGCCAGGCGTAACCCAGACGGCGAACGAGCTCCAGCGCGCCGCCGTCTACCAGTGGACCAACCCCTGGCATGGCGCGTCCGAGTTCCTGGGAAGGATGATCATGTTCGGAGCCTCTCCCAGCGAGTTCGGACACCTCCTGACTCTGCCGGTGATATTTCCCTTCTTGGTCATCGCGTTGCTTCTGGTGTTTGCCAGCCGCGGTCTGCGCTTGGATCCGGGAACCGCGAGGAAGGTCAAGTTGGCTTGGAATCGATTGCGTGCTTTCCTGCCTGTGCCGGCGGCAAGACAAGCCACGGCCGGCGCGGAGATGCGGCCCAGGGTGGGAACGCCTCGCGATACGTTCGTTCCGCCAACGGAGGGATGGCAGATGATGGAGAAGTCGCAACCGAACGAGCCCCGAGATGAGCGGGCTGCGTCCGCGTCGACCGGCTGGTGGGTGATATGTCGAAAAGAGCTTCGCGATCTGTGGATCGGAGGCAAGGCGCTGAACATGATCATCGCGTACACCATAATGATGGGCGTCTACACGTACCTGATGGCGCGAGGGAGCGCCGCGAGCGTTGAGCCCCCCAAGGAGCTGGTGTTCGAGTTGCTCAAGGCGGCTCTGATGTTCGAGGTCTTCATGGGGGTGGTCATCGGTGCGGACAGCCTCAGCGGCGAGCGGGATCGCGCCACCTTGGAGGGGCTCTTACTGACCCCCGTGCGTCGGCGACAGATCGTGTTCGGCAAGTTCCTCGCCGCCATCTCGCCCTGGCCCGTCGCCCTGGCAATCACCGTGCCCTACTTCAATCTGCTTGCCCAAGGCGACGAAGTGTTTGGGCAGGCGGTGTTGTGGGGTGGGCTGTTCGGTACCGCCCTGATCCTGGGTTTCGCCGCCCTCGGGATGTTGGTGAGCTTCTGGTGCAACACGAACAAGAGCAGCCTCTTCCTCAGCCTGGGAATCTATCTGCTTTTCCTCTTGCCCACCCAATTGACGGGCCGTGCGCAGGGCGGATTCATGGGCCTTTTGTTCCAGGGGCTGAACCCGATGGCGGGCCCCCGCCACTTTCTTGCAACGATACTTGTCAACAACCGGACGCCGGGCGAAATGTGGCCGTTTGGGGTGTCGGCATTTCTCTTTGCCGTCCTAGTGCCGGCGGTGTTGTTCTTGTATGCGGGTCCCGCGCTTCGCCTCGAGGCAGGCCGGGTGCGTAAGTCTTTGCGGCCCCAGACCGGCGCGGTCGCCGTCTTTCTCGCGTGCTGCATGGGACTGCTGGGTACGGCTGGGGTCGCTGAGCTCCAGGCTCAGCCATCGCAATCTGAGCGGTCGGCGGTGATGCAGACTCCACTGGAGGTCTCCATCACCATGACCGACACGACTGTAAGAGCGGGAGGCGCCGTGCTGTTCGACACGGAGGTGACGAACGGCGCGATGCAAGCATCTCCGCCTTTAATCGTGGCGATGAACATCATCAACCTCGACTCTGAAGGTGATGTCGTCGATCCGGAGGATTGGTCGCCGGAACGCACCCAGTACGTGCAACAACTTGCGGCAGGCGAGTCGGCGACGCTCTCCTGGCGGGTCAACGCCATTCTCGACGGCGACTACATGGTGTACATGGTCGTCATCCCGTCCCCTGGGGTGGTAGATGAGACGAGCCAACCGGTCGCCAGTTCGGGTATCCACCTGACGGTGACGCCTTATACCAAGCTCAATCCAGGCGGCGTGCTGCCCTACGTCATCGGGGGGCCGCTGCTGCTGGGGTTGATCATCTTCCTCGTTTACCGTCACCGGCGCCGGCAGATCGACGTCGGCGCGGGGTAGGGACGTCGCGTGGCAAGGGGCGAAGCGCTGCAGCAATTAGAAGACGCCGGCGACAACGCCAGGCTCACAGGAGGCACGATGCGGAACGATAACAAGCGATCGATAGTGGCGGTGCTGATCCTCGCGGGTCTCCCGTTCGCGGCCTGCGGGCGCGAGGCTCAGGTACACGAGAAAGTCGAGCCTGCCCACGTCGCGCACATCGAGGGGACGGAGCTCGCTCACTTGACTCTGACGCCAAAGGCGATGGAGCGGATCGACGTGCAGACGGCCTTCGTAACGCAGGCGCAGGTGTCGCGGTCATCGGAACCCCGCAAGGTCGTCCCCTACGCCGCGGTACTGTACGATGCGGCCGGCCGAACCTGGGTCTACACCCGGCCCGAGCCGCACGGCTTCGTGCGCCATGAGATTACCGTGGACTACATCGAAGGAAACCTGGCGGTTCTGTCGGAGGGTCCCCCGGTTGGTACGGAGGTAGTGACGGTGGGTGGCGCGGAGCTGTTCGGGACCGAATTCGAGGTTGGTCATTGATTCAAGAGGGAGACCTCCAGCCATGATGAAGTGGATAGTTTCGTCGAGTTTGAAGTTCCGGTTCATCGTCATCGCCGGCGCGGCCACTTTGCTGATCTTCGGCATCACGCGGCTGAGACATATGCCGGTGGATGTCTTCCCTGAGTTCGCGCCTCCACGGGTGGAGATTCAGACCGAGGGGCAGGGCATGTCGTCGGCCGAGGTGGAGGACCTGATCACCAACCCCATGGAGTTGGTGCTTCTAGGCACACCGGAGCTCGACGTCATGCGCTCCAAGTCGGTGAACGGACTGTCACAGATCGTGCTTCAGTTCAAGCGCGGTACCGATCTCCTCCATGCGCGCCAGCTCGTCCAGGAGCGCCTCCAGCTGGCGGTCGCCGACCTCCCGTCTGCGGCATCGACTCCCCCCGTAATGCTCCAGCCGCTGTCGTCCACCAGCCGCGTCATGAAGATCGGGATCTCGTCTAGCGAGTACGATCTGAAAGAGCTGTCGATGATCGCCTATTGGACGATCAAGTTCCGGCTGATGCAGGTCCCCGGCGTGGCCAACGTGCCGATCTGGGGCGAGCGCATCAAGATGCTGACGGTACAGGTCGATCCGGAGAAGGCCGTCGAAGCCGGCGTCTCGATGCAACGGATCCACGAGGTCACCTCGGAGACGTTGGACTTCGGGCTCGTGCCCTGGTTGCCCGCGGCAAAGACCCAGACCGAGGGGTTCATCGACACCCCCAACCAGCGCCTTCCGATACAACACATTCGGCCGATCTTCCATCCGCAGGACCTGGCGCAGGTGCCAGTGCAAGTGGTCAACGGTCGGACGGTGAGCCTGGGTGATGTCGCGGATGTGAAGTGGGATACGTGGCCGCTGATCGGCGATGCGGTCATCAACGATGGTCCCGGCCTCATGCTGATCGTGGAGAAGCTCCCCTGGGCCAACACGCTGGAAGTGACACGCGGGATCGAGGCCGAGCTCGCGAAGCTGGGTCCCGGTCTTCCCGGCATCGAGATCGACTCCGAGATCTTCCGCCCGGCGACGTACATCGAAGATTCGATCCACAACCTGGGGAAGTCGCTCCTGATCGCCTGCGTGCTGGTGGTGTTGGTGCTGTTCTTTTTCCTGTGGGAGTGGCGGGTCGCTTTGATCAGCTCGGTCGCGATTCCGCTCTCACTCGTTTCGGCCGGCGTGGTGCTCTACCTGCGTGGGGCGGCGATCAACACGATGGTACTGGCAGGGTTTGTGATCGCGCTCGGCGCGGTGGTGGACGATGCCATCATCGACATCGAGAACATCGTTCGGCGGCTGCGCCAGCATCGCAAGGAGGGGCGACGCACCTCGACGGCGCGGGTCATCCTCGAAGCCTCACTGGAGGTGCGGAGCGCCATCGTCTACGCGTCGCTCATCGAGGTGATGGCGCTGGTGCCGGTGTTCTTCATGAAGGGCCTGTCCGGCGCCTTCTTCCAGCCGCTCGCCATCTCCTACGCGCTCGCCATCCTGGCGTCTATGTTCGTCGCCCTCACCGTCACTCCGGCGCTGGGTCTGCTCCTGCTTCGCAAGGCTCCGCTCGAGCGACGTGAGTCCCCGCTGGTCAGTTGGATGCACGGTGCCTATCAGAGGTTCCTCACTGGAATCGTGCACGGGCCGCGGCGTGCCTATGTGACGGTCGCCGTGGTAGTCCTGGCCGGCATCATCGTGACGCCGCGGCTCGGGGAAGAGCTGCTCCCGTCGTTCAGGGAACGCGATTTCCTGATGCACTGGCTGACCAAACCCGGAACCTCTCATGATGAGATGTACCGGATCACAGTCCAGTCCAGCAAAGAGTTGCGGGCCATCCCCGGCGTACGCAACTTCGGCGCCCACATCGGACGCGCAATCGTGGCGGACGAGCCGGTGGGAATCAACTTCACCGAGAACTGGGTGAGCATCGACCCCGCCGCCGACTACCAGGGGACATTCAACGCCATTCAGGAAACGGTGGACGGCTACCCCGGCGTTTACCGCGACGTGCAGACGTACCTGAAGGAGCGCATCCGCGAGGTGCTCACCGGCGGTGGGGAGGCGATCATCGTGCGTCTCTACGGGCCGGAACTCGACACCCTGCGGCACACGGCCGAGGAGGTGGAGGCGGCGTTGGAGGGCATCGACGGGATGATCGATCTGCACGTGCAGCTGCAGACCGTGATCCCCCACGTCGAGGTCAAGGTGGACCTCGCCGCCGCCGAACGGTACGGCATCAAGCCGGGCGACGTACTCCGATCGGCGAACGAGATCATGACCGGTCACGAGGTCAGCGACATACACCAGGACGGGTGGGTCTATGACGTGCAGGTTTGGAGCGTTCCGGAAGCACGCCAGAATCTCACGAACGTGCGCGAGATGTTGATCGAAACACCCAGCGGTGGTCACGTGCGCTTGCAGGATGTGGCCAGTGTGGCTGTCAAGCCGACGCCCAACATGATCCAGCGCGAGGACGGCCAGCGCCGCCTCGATGTACAGGCTAACGTACGCGGTCGCCCCCTCGGCGATGTCGTGGCCGACGTCCAGACACGCCTGGCGGGCGTGAACTTCCCGCTCGGATACCGGGCCGAGCTGCTCGGCGAGTGGGCGGAACGGCAGTCGGCCCAACAGCGCCTCATGCTGTTGGGGATCGTCGCCGCGATCGGGATCCTCTTCTTGCTCGAGACATCGTACAACAGCTGGCGCCTGGCGATCCTCTCGTTCGTGACGCTGCCCTCGGCGCTGGTCGGCGGCGTGTTGGCCGCCTACCTGGGGACGGGGATCATCTCTCTGGGCTCGCTCGTCGGCTTCCTGACGATCTTGGGTATCGCGGCGCGTAACGGCATCATGATGATCAACCACTTCCAGCACCTCGAGCGCTATGAAGGTGAGACTTTCGGTCCCGCGCTGGTGCTACGTGGCGCGCAGGAACGACTCGCGCCGATCTTGATGACCGCTCTGACGACCGGCCTGGCCCTCGTACCTCTGGTGATCGCTGGCAACATACCTGGCCACGAGATCGAGCATCCGCTGGCGATCGTCGTGCTGGGTGGACTGGTTACCTCCACCCTGCTCAATCTGTTCGTCGTGCCGTCTCTGTACCTGCGTTTCGCGAAGAGTAGCGTACCTCAAACGTGAGGCGTGAGCATGCGCAATGAGAAAAGTCGTTGCTGCATCCTGCTGGTGGCGGCGATTCTGACGCTCCTGCCGGCGGCACTCCGGGCCCAGGATACGCTGCCGGCGTACCTGCGCGACCGGGGGACCGGGATACCGCTGTCGCAGTTCGGTACGTACATCCGGCCTGGGGAAGTGATCGTCTACCCCTTCTACGAATACTACTACGACCACAACTACGAGTACGAACCGCTCGACTTCGCCAGACCCCTCGGCGACGACCGGGAGTTCCGCGGTCGTTACGAGGCCCACGAGGGTGTCCTGTTCATCGGAGTCGGCATCAGCGACAGGCTGGCGATCGAGCTCGAGGCGGGGATCATCAGCGCGCGCCTCGACAAGGCCGACGAGGACGATTCCGAGATGCCGAACAGGCTCGAGGAGTCGGGTCTCAACGATGTGGAGGGACAGATCCGCTGGCGCTGGAACCACGAGAACGAGCGTACGCCGGAGTTCTTCAACTACTTCGAGACGGTGTTTCCCACTGGGGAGGACTATAGCCTCATCGGGACGAGCGCTTGGGAATTCAAGCTCGGGTTCGGCGTGGTCAAAGGGCTCAGCTGGGGAACGGTGACCGCCCGGGCCGGGGTGGAATACGACACCGGCGAAAGCACTTGGGGGCTGGGCGAGTACGCGGTCGAGTACCTGAGACGGCTGTCGAATCGATATCGCGTCTTCGCCATGTTCGAAGGTTCGGAAGACGAGCTCGAGTTCGTCCCCGAGATCCAATGGTTCCTGACTCCCCGCATCCTGTTCAAGGCTGCCGCTGGGGTCGGGGTCACGTCGAAGGCAACCGATTTCGCGCCCGAGGTCGGTTTGATGTTCTGGTTGCGATAAGTTCTTCTTCTCGGCGGCTCACCACACCTGGCGTTGCCTGGTCCGAACCGCTGGAACGACGAGCAGGGCCACGGGGGTCCCGGTCGACAACGTCAGAACCTCTGATTGGATAAACCGCTCCTGCGTCACGGTTGGCGGTTCCCGCCGCCGCCACCGTGAACGCGCAGGCAGAGAATCATGTGGGGTCATCACGGCCCGCCAGACGAGAGGAGAACGGTGTACCATGAAGCAACCAATCAGACGGGTTGTGTGCGTGCTGGTCCTCGCTATGACGGCCTTCGCCGCCCGAGCCCAAGCGCAGGAAGACTCATTCCCACGGTTCCACTTTTCCGGTGATTTCCGGCTGCGGTACGAGAACAATAGCGCCGATACCTATCCCTTGGCGCCACGGGGCGTACGAAACCGGGAGGTGTTCCGCGTCCGAGCCGGTGCTCTGGTGACGATCAATAAATACCTGACAGCCGGAGCGCGGCTAGTTACGGGCAACAGTGATGATCCCAAAACCACCGACGTCACGCTCGGCAACTTCCTGAACGATTTCGAGGTATCGTTGGATCAGGCGTATCTCCAATTCGCCTATCAGGGCCTCGTGCTCAGTGGTGGCAAGTTCCCCAACCCGTTCTTGAAGGCAATCGAGGTCATCTGGGACGGGGACGTGAATCCGCAAGGGTTGGCGGGGAGCTACACCGTACCCGGATCCAGCGTATTCACGCCAAAGGTCACCGGCATGTACTTCATCGTCGATGAACAGTCGAACGGACTCGACAGCTACATGGGGGGTGGTCAGGCATCGCTGGCTGTCAATGCCTGGGACAATTTCGGCTTCACTCTGGCCGGCGCGTACTATGATTACAGGATCAGAAGCCTGGCCAACGCGGGTCCCGGTGACATCCGCGACAACTACGTGGTTGAAGTCGCACCCGGCGATACGCTCTATCTCTCTGACTTCGATCTGCTGGATGTGACCGCGATCGTCACATCCAGCGCGTTCGGCGAGCGCTATCCCATTCGGTTGTTCGGTGACTACGTGAAAAACCTCGGCGCCGCGGTGGATGAGGACCAGGGCCTGGCGGCTGGCATCTACGTCGGCAAGGCGTCTAGCAAGGGCGATCGGCGGATACACTATAGCTATTCCGAGGCGCAGACCGATGCTGTCTTGGGCGCCTTCTCGCACGACAACTTGAGGCTGGGGACGAACTATGTGCTCCACACCTTGGCCGTCGATTTCGTCCCCTTGCGCAGCACGGTCCTGAATGCGACATGGTACATCTATCGCAGAAAGGACCCTGCAGCGACGCCCAATGATTATATTTCGCGGCTCCGCCTCAACCTGATGGTCCTATTCTAGGAATAGGGAGGTGTTGGATGAAGAGAACCGTTGGCTCGATCGCCAGGTCCATGGGCAAGCTCGGATTCGAGCGCCTACGCAACGGCGCTATCGCCTGCCTCGGTCTCGCATTCCTCATCGCCGCGGCAGTGACGCGTGGGCCAATGGTTACAAGCTCGGAGGCGGCGATCGCCTCCGGGTCCGGCACTTTGCGGTCGCAGGGCGCGGCGGCTGACGTCATCGTGTACGCGTCGGAGCTGCCGCGCCGTGCGCTCTCCGAGTTCTCCTTCTGGGACGACCCGGCCTCACCCGGCGGCAAGCTGGTCGGCACGCCCAATAAAGGCGAAGATTTGGACCCGCCGCCGGAGAATGACCCTCACGTGACGTTTCAGGTGGAAGTGCAGCAGGGCGTCCCGTACCGGTGCTGGATCCACATGAAAGTGGGCGCGCCCAAGGGCATATCGACGGCGAACATGTTCTGGGTGCAATTCTCCGATGCGGTCGATCAATCGAACAGGGAAGTCTTCAAGCCGCGTACGCGCAGCTACCTGACCGCCACTGGCCCGGCCCGGGAAGGTTGGGCGTGGGTGGGATGCGAAAGTGAGGGCGGACCGTCGAACTCGCTCGTTCGCTTCGGTAAGGGCGGCGAGGTGACCGTCCGCCTGCAGGCCGGCCAGGAAGGGGTCGGGTTCGACCAGTTCCTGTTGAGCCCCGAGCGGTTCCTGGAGCAGCCGCCCAGCGAAGCGATCGTGCGCAAACCTTAGCGGGTTGATATTCTTGGAGAGGGAAGGAGGAGCGATGATCGATGCCCCTGCGAGTTGGAGCGCCGTGATCTTTCGTGCCGCGACGACCGCCATCGTCGCTTTCCTGGTACTACAACTGAAGGAATACCACGACGCCGGCATGTTGGACACGCCGGGGACGGGAGCCGATGCTATATTGGTCGGTGGCGGCGTTCTGCTGGTTGGCGCGATCCTCAAGCTGGTGAAGGGCAAGGCATGAAGGGACAGATCCCGCTGCTTGTCGCAGCAACGCTCGTGTGCGGCTGTCAGGGCCAGGCTCAGGATGCCGATGCAGGGTCCGGGCCAGCAGGCCCCTTCGCCGTGGCGCAGGTCCACTTCGAGCAGAACGCCACGGACGGTGATGTCGAGGTAGTATTCGAGGTCAAGGGCGGCGATGAAGGGCTGACACGGCTGACCGTGACGGCTCCGGACGGCCGTGCCATCGTGGATTTCTCCGCTCCCGCGTCCACGCTCGGGATGCGGCAATTCCGCTTCGAGTCGCCCGAGCCGGGGGACGTGCAGAGCCTTGTCGCGGCGTACCCCGAAGGCATCTACACTTTCACCGGCGCCACTGGATCGGGCGCTCGGCTGCGCGGTCAGTCCACACTGAGTCACCGCTTGCCGCCACCCACGTCCTTCCGACGGCCCGGGGCCGAAGCCGGGGACTTCGGGGTCGGGCGCGCCGTGATCGAATGGGAGCCGATCGAGGATCTGTCGGCTTACATCGTCTACGTCGAACGGCGTGATCAGAGTGTCACGGCCAGAGTTGCCGGGTCCGTGACCACTTTCGTCGTGCCCGACGGTTTCCTGATGCCCGGCACGACCTACCAACTGGGCGTCGGGACGGTGAGCGGCGATGGGAACATCTCGTTCGTCGAGACGATGATGACGACGGGCGAAGGGGGGACAGCACAGTGAGGTTTCAGCCAATCGTCTGCCGCTCGGTCACACGCCCGACCGGACG
>JASFLD010000056.1:0-12950 GCA_050118275.1 Gemmatimonadales bacterium | reverse complement strand
TCGCTTATCCTGCTGACTTTGATGCACCGGGAACTGACCGTGACCACGCTGGCCGTCATACCGGCCGTCGTGCTCCTCGGCGTCGTGTTCGGCAAGCGCCTACGGCGAGCGAGTACCGAAGTACAGGACATGATCGCCTCGGCGAACACAGTCGCCGAGGAGTCCATCGTACAAATCCGCACGGTGCAGAGCTTCGTCCGCGAGCCGACGGAACGACGGCGGTACTCGGAGCGGATCGATTCTGCTTTGCGCGCCGCCCTGCGGAGAGCGATCACGCGAGGCTTGTTCTTCGGGGTGATCACGCTGGTCACATTCGGAGGCATCGTCGCCGTCTTGTGGCAAGGCGGGCGAATGGTGCTGGCCGGCGCCATCACCGGCGGCCAGCTGGTGTCGTTCCTCCTGTATGCGGTGATGGTAGCGGCGGCCATCACATCGCTCGCCTCGCTCTGGGGAGGGTACCAGGAGGCGCAGGGTTCGGCCGAGCGGGTTTTCGAGCTGCTCAACCAGAAGCCAACGGTGGCGGACCCCGTCCATCCCAAGCCGCTGCATCGCGATGCCAGCCTCGCTTTCAACGACGTGTGGTTCCGCTACGGTGATCAACTCCCTTGGGCGCTGGGAGCGATCTCGCTCGAGATTCCGCCGGGAGAGGTCGTCGCATTGGTCGGTCCGAGCGGTGCCGGCAAATCGACCCTCGCAGGGCTCATCTCGCGCTTCTGGGACCCGACGCGCGGGACTATCGAATTGGGTCACGTGGATCTACGCGAGTTGCGTGTGGCTGAATTGAGGGGCGCCGTCGGCATCGTGCCCCAGGAGCCGATGTTGTTCGGCGCGAGCATCGCCGAGAACATCGCCTATGGACGCGAGGACGCCTCGCGGGAAGCGATTCAGGCCGTCGCGCAGGCCGCTCACGCCGCCGAGTTCATTCAGCGCCTGCCCGATGGATACGAATCGCTCGTTGGTGAACGCGGCGTCAAACTGTCCGTGGGCCAGCGGCAACGCATCGCAATCGCCCGGGTCTTGTTGAAGGATCCCGAAATTCTGATCCTCGATGAGGCGACGAGTAGTCTCGATACCGAGAGCGAACGGCTGGTCGAGGAGGCGCTCGAGCAATTGATGCGCGGGCGGACGACACTGATCATCGCGCACCGTCTGAGCACCGTGCAGCGGGCGGATCGAGTCCTGGTACTCGACCGCGGCCGCATCGTCGAGGTCGGAACGCATAAGGAACTGCTGGCGCTGGATGGTCTGTACGCGAGGCTCTACTCGCGCCAGTTTAGAGATGATGCGACGAGCGAGCCGGAACGCATGGTCGGCTAGACAGTCTGGTGGGGCCCTCGGCTGCGGCGGAGCTGGCCAGAAGCGATACACTTAGGTGGGTTTATGCCTGAGGACACGAACGATCGAGAGCAGAACGACAAGACGCCTGGGCGCAAGGAGCCCGCTGGGCCACTGGGCCGGTACGCGAGACTGGCTCCTTGGTACATCACCATCGCGATCCTGGCGTTTCTGGGTCTGAATTACCTGATGGGGAGCGGAAAGGGCGAGGAGATCCCGTACTCCGTGCTGAAGCAGAAGGTCGCCGCCGGCGATGTGCAGAAGCTGACGATCGGTGACACCAGGATCGTGGCCGAACCGACGCAGGCCGCAAAGTCAGCCGGTGCGCCGGAGGAATGGATCGCGGTGCGGGTCGAAGATCCGGGGTTTATCGAGCTTGTCGAGAAACAAGGTGTGGAATACGAGGGGGCAGCGTCGAATGGCTTTGGCTGGCTGCTCAACTTGATCATCCCGTTCGGTTTTCTCCTGGTGATCTGGATGTTCCTGTTGCGACGAATGGGCGGGCCGGCCCAGGGCGTCATGACATTCGGTAAGTCACAAGCGAGACTCAAGGCGGAAGGCGACACAGGGGTGACTTTCGCCGATGTTGCCGGCGTCGAGGAGGCGAAAGAGGAACTGCACGAGGTCGTCGAATTTCTCAAGACACCCGGCAAGTTCGCGCGATTGGGAGCCAAGATCCCGAAGGGTATTCTTCTCGTGGGTCCACCTGGTACTGGGAAGACGCTGCTGGCGCGTGCCGTGGCCGGCGAGGCGCGGGTTCCTTTCTTCAATCTGAGCGGTTCCGAGTTCGTGGAGATGTTTGTCGGTGTCGGTGCGGCCCGGGTTCGCGATCTGTTCGCGCAGGCGAAGGAGAAGGCTCCCTGCATCATCTTCATTGATGAGCTCGATGCTCTCGCGAAAGCACGGGGCTTGGGCGGGCCCGTGGGTGGACACGACGAACGCGAGCAGACGCTGAACCAGCTACTGGTCGAGATGGACGGCTTCGATCCTCGTGCCGGAGTCATCATCATGGCTGCCACGAACCGACCGGAGTTGCTCGACCCGGCGCTGCTACGACCGGGTCGATTCGATCGGCACGTGCTCGTCGACCGGCCTGACATGAAGGGCCGAGAGGCGATCCTGCGTGTGCATGCGCGGGGCATCCGGCTGGCCACCGATGTCGATCTCGAGGTGGTGGCGCGGCGCACGCCGGGGTTTGCCGGCGCCGATCTCGCCAATCTGCTCAACGAAGCGGCGTTGCTCGCGGCGCGCCGTGGCGCGGAGGGTGTGACGATGAACGATATCGATCGGGCAACCGATCGCATCGTCGCAGGGCTCGAGAAGAAGAACCGCTTGATAAACGAGGAGGAAAAGCGAATCGTCGCCTATCATGAGGCGGGCCACGCCCTGGTCGCGCAGTGCGTGACGCACGCTGACCCGGTCCACAAGATCTCGATCATACCTCGGGGTATCGGAGCGTTGGGCTACACGCAGCAGTTGCCGACCGAGGATCGCTACCTGCTGACACGCGCGGAACTGGAAGATCGAATCGCCGTGTTGCTGGGCGGCCGGGGTGCCGAGGAGATCGTCTTCAACGAGATCTCGACCGGGGCGCAGAACGACCTGAGCCGTGTGACGGAGATCGCGCGGAGTATGGTGATCGAATACGGAATGAGCTCCGTGCTCGGACCCATCGCGTATGAGAACCGGCCCCGCGACATGCTCGGCCTGCGTCGCTCGTTCGACGGCGAGCCGGTGCACCACAGTGAAGAGACGCGGCAAGAGATCGATCGCGAGGTGCGGCGCATCGTCGACGAGGCACACGGCAGGATACAGGAACTGCTAACGCGAGAGCGAAGCGCCCTCGACGCCGTTGCCGAGCGACTGTTGGAGAAGGAAGTGATCGAAGGTGACGAATTGAGGGACATACTGGAGAAGTACGCTCCGACGAAGGGGCGCGCTGGGGACTGCGCAGGGGTTCAGCCGTAACATGAAGGTCACCGAGATCTTCCATTCCATCCAAGGAGAATCCTCATGGGCGGGCCTGCCCTGTGTGTTCGTACGCACCACCGGCTGCCAATTGCGTTGTGTCTGGTGTGACACCGACTACGCCTTCTATGGTGGGCAGGAGATGACGGTCGGTGAGATCATTGAGCAGGTCGAGCAGATAGGAGGGGGCTGCAGGCTGGTCCAGCTCACTGGCGGCGAACCGCTGCTTCACAAGGAGATCGAGCCCCTCGCTCAGCAGCTACTCGATCGCGGCTACACGGTTCTTTGCGAGACCAGCGGCAGTCTCGACATCGGCAGGCTGCCCGCCGCGACCGTCAAGATCATGGACATAAAGTGCCCGGGTTCGGGAGAGGTCGAGCGGAATCTCTGGAGCAATCTGGATAAGCTCGGGCCGCTGGATGAGCTGAAGTTCGTCCTTAGGGATCGGCGGGACTACGATTGGGCAGTCGGCCTCATCGCGGAGCGGGGCTTGGCGGAACGTAGGATTTTGTTGGCTCCGGTCAGCGGCGAGCTCGACCCACGGCAGTTGGCCGAATGGATGCTGGCGGACCACGTACCGGCACGCCTGCAGGTCCAGTTGCACAAAGTCATCTGGGGGCCGCACGAGATCGGGGTTTGATAATGAAGGTCGAGCTGTCTCGAAAGTACAACTTCTCCGCTGCCCACTATCTGCCCAATGTCCCGGAGCATCACAAGTGCCGGCGCCTGCACGGCCATTCCTACGAGATCGAGATCGCGATACGCGGAGAGATCGATCCGGACACCGGCTGGCTAATGGACTACGGGGAGATCGATGAGCGTGTCGATCCTATCCTGGCACAGGTCGACCACCGTACGCTCAACGAGATGCCCGGACTGGAGAATGCCACGAGCGAACACCTTTGCGGCTGGCTTTGGGAGCGGCTGAAGGAGCGGCTCCCCGGCCTCCACCGAGTCTCGGTGGCGGAAACCTGTGCCGCCGCGTGCCACTACTACGGCGACTGAAGCCGCTGCCGTGGGTTTGATAGCCCGTGGCATGCTTGATCGAACGAGGCGGACGCGATGGCTGGACCATGGAACCAGGGATTCGATAGTATCGTAGTAACGAATATGAGCCTTTACGACCCCGTACTCATCGGCAAGCTGGCCGGAGCCGTGCTCGTCTTCGCGCTGGGAATCTGGATCGGCCTCGGAATGCCGGGCGCCAGAAGACCCAAAGAGTCGCGCGAGTGGCGTCCCGCGGATCGGCTGCGCGCGACATGGATCAACCGCGTCTTCTTCCGGATGGATCGCGCGCCGCGTCGTTTTGATACCGACCGACTCATCGTACCGGGAAAGCGTTCCGGACAAGATCACCCGGCTGAGTCGGCTGAACAGCCGAAGAGCCAGCCAGACGTGCTGCGATTGAGAAGCGCCAGTCGAGAATAGGCGTCGTCGATCAGCCCGCCGGTGGCTCCGTCAGCCGGGTTCCCGCACGCGCAAGGTCCGCAGCCTGCCCATCGCAGCGGCCAGTTCGAAGATGCGGAACTCGGCATAGTCTCCGGGTCTTCGCGGGTCGATGACCCCGGGGCCGGCAGTTTGCAACTCCTCCATCAGGGCGCTCAGGGCGTCGCGGATCGTGCGCTTGCCGTCGATCCAGTGAGCGGCAGCGTGAACGAGCGCCTGGGCGATCGCCCGCACCTGCGCTTCCTCGACGATCTGCTCGAGGGCAGCTAGCTCGAGTTCCTCCGATCCGAAGAGCACGCGCGTCGGCGTTTGAACCTTGATCGAAACGGGTTTGCGACCCTTCCGCGCGTCGATACTGGCGGGGTCCGGGACACGCTCACGGATGTGGGTCCATGGGCCGCCCTCAGTGAGGCGCGCGGTACCGAATCGGGCCGCGACCTCCTTCGCCTCTCGTGTCAGGTTGCTGGGCAGGTATCGCCGCATCCCGATGACGGTGTCAGCGACATCGAAGTAGTCACCCGCGCCGCCGACGACGATCACGGTCGAGACACCCAGTTCCTCGTACATCTGTCTGGCGCGGTCGATGAAGGGTGTGATGGGTTCGTCATCGTCGGAGATGAGACTCTGCATGCGTGCATCTCGGATCATGAAGTTAGTGGCGCTCGTGTCTTCGTCGATCAACAGACAAGTGGCATCCACTTCCAGCGCCTCGGCGATCGCGGCGGCCTGGCTGGTCGATCCGCTGGCATTGGCGGTCGAGAAGTGCCTGGTATCTTCACGACGGGGCAGATCGGTGATGAAGTTCGAGATGTCGACGCCGGCGATGGAACGACCGTCCTCGGCCCGGATCTTGACGGAACCCAGGTCGGTGACCGCGAACTCACGACCATCGCCCTCGATGTGATCGTAGATGCCGTTTTCGATCGCGCGTAAGAGCGTCGACTTGCCGTGGTAACCGCCCCCGACGATCAGTGTGATGCCGCGCGGAATCCCCAGGCCCGGAATCGGTCCCCGATTTGGAGCGTCGAGTGTTATCTCCAGTCCGTCCGGCGCTTGGAATGTCACCGCCTCGGACGCCGCCAACGGTCGGTCATCGACTCCGCTACGGCGAGGGAGAAGGGCCCCGTTCGGGATGAAGGCGACCATACCACGCTCCAGCAGCTGCGATCGTAGAGCCCTCGAGTCTTCGGCAGTCAGCGCATGTCGCCTCATGCGATCGAGGTCACGCGTTGCTGGCGCCAGCACACGCCGCAACGCGCCCGGTATGGCAGTCAACAGCATCTCCCTCGCTTGGCGTCCCAGCACGCGTCGACCACTGGCCGGTAGGCCGGCGGTGAATCGGGCGATGACTCCACCGTCGTCGGCGATCTGGAGGCTGGTTCGCTGGAGGATCGCCTGCCCGGGTCGCAGTATGCGGACGATGCCACTCTTGCCGCTGCCTCGAGCACGGCTAATCGGCCGAAATTCGTCGCACAGCCGTCGATTCAGCCAGTCAGCCACCGCGGTGCGCCGGGCATCGCTGTGCAGCAGTTCGTCCGGTATCCTGGCCACCTTGGGTGGAAACACCGCGCGTAGGCGACTTGGGGAGGCGAATGGGTCACCCTGCACGTAATCGATGTGCAAGCTGAAGTCGGCGAAATCGTAGTCACCGGCGATCCGCTTGTAAGCGCCATATCCCTTGCCGTCGATGGCGTTGAATTCGGATTCGAGCGTCGCGATCGGCTTCATGGTTGGCTTGCTGGCTCGGGCACTCACCCGACATATTGCCCGCTGCCGGGCAGAGTTGGATCGTTGCCCGGTCTCGATCCTGACCAGGTAGTTCCGCGCTTTCAGCTGACCCTTTCCTTGGGAGACGTCCCCAGGGAACCGTTCGGGGATTCTGGTCAATAGGGATCGGGTTCGCAATCGGGAGTGGATCACCGGCTGAGGATGCATATGGTGCGAGCCAGAAGGAGGAATACCGTTTTCTCGAGCCGGCGTGCCTCACGTGAGGGTGCGGGACGTCAGCGGCGAGTGCGTCGAATCCTCTTCTGGATCCTCTGGGCGAACGTTGCTCTGGTACTGGCCAAGATCGCCGTGGGCATTACGATCGGGTCGCTGTCGGTGCTGGGAGACGCTGCCCATTCGGCCACGGATGCACTGAACAATGTGATCGCTTTGACCGCGATCTACTTCGCCGCAGCGCCGCCCGACGCGGATCACCCCTACGGTCACGGCAAGTACGAGACGCTGGGCGCTTTCATTATCGCCGGCTTCCTGTCGATCACCTGTTTCGAGCTGTTGAAGACCGCCGTGACACGTTTGGTGTCGGGCGGTCAACCTCCTCGACCGGACCTTTTTGCCGTCGGCGTCCTCGTCGGGACCATGGTTGTAAACGTCGGGGTGGCTTACTACGAGCGGCGTCGGGGTAGAGAGTTGCGGAGCGAACTACTGCTGGCCGACGCCCGTCATACCCAGGCCGATGTCTGGGTCACGCTCTCGGTATTGATCGGTCTGGGCCTCGTGCAACTCGGCTGGCCGCAGGCGGACGCCGTACTGGCAATGCTGGTGGCCATCGTCGTGGCGTACGGAGGGGCGGAGATCTTGAAGCGAACGGTGCCCGTGCTGGTCGATCGTCGCGCTGTCGACCCGGAGCAGATCTCCTATGTGGCGTCGTCGGTCAGAGGGGTGGTGGGCGTTTCAGAGATCCGTTCTCGCGGCCGCCCCGGCGACGGGTTCGCCGAACTCACCGTTCGGGTTCACCCGGCGACGCATGTGCGCCGGGCGCACGTGATCGCCGATGAAGTGGAACGTCGGGTATCCAGCCAGCTCAAGCTGAGTAACGTCGTCGTTCACGTCGAGCCCAGCGAGCTGCACTGAGTTGCGGCCGCTGGCTCCGCGTCCTGGCGGGCTGACTCGGGCTCCTCGGTGAACAGCATCCAGACGCAGTGCCGATCGCCGCGACCCTGACACTCCGTGTGGGCGACCCTGGCGGAGTCGAAACCGGCCAGTTCGAGCAGCTGCTTCGCGAACGCTACGTAGAGCTGGCAAGCCGAGCCTGCGCCTCGCACACGGGCGGTCAGCGTGCCACGCGCCCGAACCTGAAGGGGCTCGCGTTCGACAGCCAGTTCCTTGGCGACGAGAAGGGCGCCGTTGGCGGCCCGAAGAGTGCGGATTAGAGCCCGCTCCCTGATGACCCGCGGCAGACGACGGCCGATGCGCCGGAGCAGATCCGGCAGGCCGGCGTAGTAGTAACGAGCGAGTCGGCGACCGGCTGCGGCGAAGATCTGCGGCGCATCGCGCCGGCGGGAGACCAACTCGAGCAACGCCTCGACCTGCGCCTCGTCTACCCGCTGACCCCGCCGGGCGAGGCTGTGGAACTTGCGGACCTGCCCGTCGATCACACGACTGAGGCCCAAACGGTGTGGGAAAGCTGATGCCGGGTTCTCATCCGGTAGCCAGTCTTCGGGCGTGTCCTGTCGCCGCACCGCCTCCAGTAGAGCCAGCGGCACCCTGGCATCGACGTCCACCATACCTCGCCTCACCCTCTTTGCGCCGCTCAGGGCGCGTTCAACGCATCGTCGCCGTCACGACGGACGTGATAACGATGATACCGATCCAGTTCAACCAGAAGCCCGCGCGCCGCATATCCGCCGGTTCGATATAGCCGGTCCCAAAGACGATCGCATTGGGAGGCGTGGCGACGGGCAGCATGAAGGCCATCGAGGCGCCCATCGCCGCCGTCGTCATGAGTGCCAGCGGCGGCACGCCGATGGAGCTGCCTAGGGCTGCCATCACCGGCAGACCCAGCGTCGCCGTTGCCGTGTTCGACGTGATCTCGGTAACGAACACGAAGAGTGTTGCGACCGCGGCGATGATCAGTACGTCTGGAAGACCTGCGAGAATCGCGAGTTCTCCACCCAACCACTTCGTCAGCCCCGTAGATTGGAAAGCGCCGGCGAGAGAGAGCCCCCCACCGAAGAGTACGAGGATATCCCACGGTATAGAACGCGCATGGTTCCAGTCAAGTACCGTCGTGCGGCGGCCATCGCGGTCGCGGGTCGGCCAGACGAACAGGACGAGCGCTGCCGCGATGGCGATGGTTGCATCGCCGACCTCCGGCAGCAGCGTTTGGATACCCGGTATAGTCAGCCCGCCGACCTGTTTGGGTTCCCTGAGAATCCAGGCGAGCGCCGCGACGAAGAAAGTGGCCGCCGTGACGCGCTCAGCGAGATGCCAACCTCCAAGCTCGCGCCGTTGACGCTCTATCATCTCGCTGGCCCCCCGGAGAGGGCGGTCCGGCAAGCGGAACAGCACCAGGCAGAGAAGAGCCCAACAACAGACCAGCGCCAAGAGAGAAACGGGTAAGCCCATCTTCATCCAGCGCGCGAAGGATACATCGACCTGTAGAAGCTCATCTGCCATAGCGGCGAGGACGGCGTTGGGCGGCGTTCCGATCAGCGTGGCGACACCGCCAATGGAGCCGGCATAGGCGATGCCCAGCATCAGCGCCGTCCCGAGGGCGCTGGCTTCGCTGCGGCCGCCTTCGGGCCGACCGTCTGAGCCGGAGGCAGGCTCGAGCAGGCTCAAGACCGCGAGTCCGATGGGCATCATCATTAGCGTCGCGGCCGTATTCGACATCCACATACTCAACAGGGCGCACGCGGCCATGAATCCCGCCACCAGGCGACGCGGCGAAGTCCCGGTGCGAGCGACGACAGCCAGAGCGAGTCGACGGTGAAGCGACCAGCGCTGCATCGTCTTGGCGAGGAAGAATCCCCCCATGAAGAGGAAGATCACGGGGTTGGCGTAGGGAGCGGCCGCGGCCGACGGGGAGGCCACTCCGAGGGCGGGCAGCAAGACCAACGGCAGCAGTGCCGTCACCGCCAACGGCACAGCCACGGTCAGCCACCAGATCGCCATCCAGGCGGCCAGCGCCAGCGTTGCCTTGCCTTCCGGCGTAACGTCATCGGGCCTTGGCAACAGCAACAGTATCACAAATAGGACGGGACCGGCGACGATCCAGCGGCGCCGACTGAGGAAGGGATCGCTATCATTGCGCGAGTCAGGCATCGATCCGAGAATATACGCCACGCTTGTGGTCGCAAGACCATTCCGAAAGCCCAAGGACTTCAGGTGGGGCGTTGAGTGACTGGCTGATCGCCCTCGCGGCGGCGGGGGCTGTATCGTTTACGGCTTGGCGATTGGGGGCGCTCAGCCTCAGCGGAGCTCTTTCGGGCTCCCTCGTCGGTGCGGTCGTATTCCACTTCGCGGGGCTTGGCGCCGCGGCGGTCCTCGTTTTGTTCTTTGTCACGTCCTCAGCGCTTTCGGCGCTTCCTCCTGCCGGCGAGCGGACCGCTCGCAACGCGCGGCAAGTGATGGCGAACGGCTCGATTGCCGCCGGGGCCGCCGTCGCGACTGCGCTGTTCGACTTCGAGACCGCCGCGGAGGTGGCGTTCCTCGGTGCCGTCGCCGCCGCCACGGCTGACACCTGGGCCACCGAGATCGGCGTTCGCTGGGGGCGGCGACCGCGATCCCTGCTGACGTTACAGCGCCAGCCGCCCGGCACCTCCGGCGCCGTCTCGTTGCCGGGTAGCGCGGCTGCGCTGGTGGGGGCGCTGGCGGTGGGATCAGCAGGTGCCTGGTGGCTGGTCGGCCTGCACGGGCGCGACGCGGTCGCCGTCGCCCTGGCCGGTTTCATAGGGTCGCTGGTCGATTCTCTGCTGGGAGCGGGTCCGCAGGCCGTCTACGACTGTCGCGCTTGCGGAGCATCGCCCCAAGTGGCGCGACACTCGGGTTGTGAGACGAGGGCCTCACGTGTCCGCGGTGTCCCCGGGCTGGACAACGATGTCGTCAACTGGGTGGCGACCGGTATGGGCGCGGCTGCGGCGCTACTGTTGCGGGGCCTTTTCTGACCGAGGCGAACTGTCTTGACCGCCGGCTGTCGAAGTTGTATACGGCAGGATCGTGCATTCTCGCGCCCTCGGGGCGATGAGCGCCCTATACTAGTCCGTCGAAACGGACGGAGCGGAAGCGGAGGCTCGATGAGTCGGTCATCTGAACGTCCCTACGAGGCCGTCTTCACCAAGGCCGCGAGCGCACTCAACCAGGACACTCAGCAGATTGCGGAGCGCTGGGCCGTAGCATTCCGGCGACGGGTATCAGAGCGCGGCGAACCATTCCCGGCGGGTCGCTTGGAGAAGGACGTGGAGACGCTCGTCAAGGGCGTCGCCGCCGTGTTGGAGAATCCTTGGGCCTATCGGGCATTCTTGGGCAGCGGCGACAACCAACAGATCGGACGGGGGATCGCCGAGAAACACGTGAAGGCCGGTGGGTCACTGACTAGTGCACTCGAGGCCTATATCCGGCTGCGGCAGGCGATGATTCTAGCCTCGCGTGATGTCTTTCGGGAGAGCGATCGTCCTTTCTTCGATCTGATGACACGGCTCAACCGCTGCATCGACAGGGTGCTGTTCGCCATAGCCGAGGGCTATTTTTCTGCGTTCCAAGCCGAGATCGAGAAACAGGCCCTGATGGATTCGCTGACGGGCTTGGGCAACTCACGTCGCTTCCGCGAGGCCCTTGCTGCCGAGCTCAAGCGTAGTGATCGCAGCGGGAGGCCATTCTCGATCGTATTCGTCGATGTGGATGACTTCAAAGACATCAACGATCGCCTCGGCCACGTGCAAGCCGACTACACGCTGACGGCCGTTGGCGCCACCCTGGCCACCGAGTTGCGTGGCAGCGACCTCGTATGCCGCTGGGGTGGAGACGAGTTCATTATCCTGCTGCCCGAGACCGAGCGGCGCGAGGCGGGGATCCTCGCCGAGCGCCTCAGAAAGGCAGTGGCTGGCAATGAGCGGAGTTCCGGGGCGACGATTTCGCTGGGTATAGCGTGCTATCCCGAAGATGGCAGGGACTACGACAGCTTGGTCGCCAATGCGGACCGCGCGCTTTACGCTTCCAAGCACCGCGGCAAGAACGTTGTCACGCAGCGCGCCGACGATTGAGTGACGATCCTGTGTCGCCCTACTGTTCGTCGCTGATGACGGTGATGCCGCTCTTCGCAAACTCCTGTTTGAGTCGCCACTCCAGCTGCAACGCGAACTGATAGCCCAGGTGGTCCGTCGGTAACAGGCGATCGTAGCGGGCGTCACTGGCCGGCGAGGTTCCCCTCGGTCGGTTGGGCTGGTAGAAGCCGGCGATCTGCAGTACGCCGGCGTTGTAGACCGTCGCTGTCGCTTGAAAGACGTAGATCACGCTTCGTTCGTTCGGCGGGTAGAGTTCCGCCTGACTGCCCAGGTCCAGGCCCGCGATGTCGGCCCAGCGCGTTTCTACGTACCCCTCGTCCGGGAGAACTTGTCTCGCGGAGACGCCGGCATCGGAGCAGACCTTGGCTACGAGGTTCGTCACGTCGGGCACCGTCGCGCCGGCATACTCCACCTTGATCGGATTCTCGGCATCCTCCGGAACCGGGAAATAGTGGGGAACCCCCGAACCGACGCAGGCAGAGAGAACGGTCACTGACAAGAGCGGGTATACCGTTCTGACCATGGGAAGTCGACCTCCTACATCTTGCCGGCGCCGCCGCGCTCTCAGGTGCTGAAGGCGTGCAGAGAGCCGGAACCTCGCCAACGCTTCCGGTCCCTTTCGCCGGTATGTGTTTCGACTGGAAAATGGGGATTGAGGCCGCCGCTGCGGCGCCTTACCCCTGGTCACCTGCGACGGTGATCCCTCGCGTTACGAGCTCCTGCTTCAATCGCCACTCGATCTGTAGCTCCAGCTGGTAGCCAAGGTGACCGGTCGGTAGCAGACGGTCGTAGCGTGAATCCCGTGCCGGTGATGTGCCGGGCGGCCGGTTCGGCTGATAGTAACCGGCGATCTGCAGTGTGCCGGAGTTCTCGCCCGTCGCTGTTACCTGAAAGGTGTAGATCACGCTGCGCTCGGCCAGTGGGTACAGTTCCGCTTGACTGCCCAGGTTGAAGCTTGCGATGTCGGCCCAACGAGTCTCGACGTAGCCGTCCCGCGGCCGCACTTGGGACGTGGCGATAGGTATGTCGGAACAGACCTTGGCCACGGCGTTGGTGACTTCGGCGACTGTGGCACCGCTGTACTCCATCACGATCGGGTTCTCGGCGTCTTGCGGCACGGGGAAGTATCGGGGTGTGCCCGAACCGCTGCATGCCGAGAGGGCGACCGCTCCTAGCATCAGGGCCCGGAGT
>JASFLD010000055.1:0-12956 GCA_050118275.1 Gemmatimonadales bacterium | reverse complement strand
GACACCGGCGGCGAGGGTCAGAGCGGCATCGATCAGGCCGACGTGGGTGAACGCTTGCGGGAAATTGCCCAGCGCCTCTCCCGTGTCCGGATCGATTTCCTCGGCCAGGAGTCCCACGTCATTGCAATACGAGAGGAGGTGCTCGAAGCGCGAGCGGGCGTCATCCTTCAATCCCTGCCGCGCCAGGTACTCGACCGCCCAGAAGCTGCAGATACCAAACGTGCCTTCTCCGGACGGCAGCCCGTCGTGATCGGAGAGGTAACGGTGCAGAAGACCGTGCTTTTCGAGGCGCTCGGTGACTCGCTTGTAGGTCGACGTCATTCGAGAGCTCGTTGGATCGACGTAGCCATAGCGGGCAAGCAACAACAGGCTGGCGTCCACATCCTCGAGATCGAAGGCGGCCACGTAGCTCTCGAGATGTTCACTGAAGCCGTTTCTCTCGGTCTCTTCGCGAATCGAATGGCGCTCCGCGGTGAATCGGTCTACCGGAACTTTGATGTGACCTTCCTCATGGAGACGCAGCAGCCGGTCCAGAGCCACCCAGCACATCGCCTTCGATAGCGTGTGGTGTCGCCGCCGGCTGCGGATTTCCCAGATCCCTTCGTCCGGGTCGCGCCAGCGATCGCAGACAGTGCGGCCCAGGCCAACGAGTAACCGTCGTGTCGCTCGATCGAGATGACCGCCCCGCGATACGAATTCGTAGACGGCATCGATCAGCTCACCGTAAGTATCCAGCTGAAACTGCCGGTCGGCTGCGTTTCCAACTCGCACCGGCCGTGAACCCTCATAGCCCGCGAGGTGGTCCAGTTCCTTCTCCCTGAGATGCGTCTCGCCGAATATGTCGTAGACGACCTGCAGCTCTGGCCAGGTAATGCGCGTTGTGTAGAGCAGCCACGAGAGGAATGCCTCGGCCTCCGAGGTGTAGCCGAGATCGTAGAGCGCTTGAAGCGTGAGGGACGCGTCGCGCAGCCAGCAGTACCGATAGTCCCAGTTTCGCACGCCGCCCACCCGCTCCGGCAGCGAGGTCGTCGGTGCCGCGACCACTGCACCTGAGGGCGCATAAGTCATCAGCTTGAGAGTGATCGCGCTTCTGACCACCGCATCGCGATACTCGCCCGCATACGTGCACTGCTGCGCCCAGTCCCGCCACCAACCTATCGACCTCTCGACGCGCTCTCGCGCCTGATCTCCCAATCGCGGCACGATGGCAGGTTCGTAGTGTGCGAAACCGAGAGAAAGAGACCTTCGCTCGCCGGCGCGGAGTGTGACGCGGCCGCGCACCGATCTGCGGTCACCGGCCAGTTGAAGATCGAAGTCGCTCCGCAAGATCGCCAACGTCGCGCGATATTCCTGACAAAAACCGATCTGTCCACGTCGGCATATGGGCGGCTTGGCGCGACCATAGTCGGGCCGTGGCTCCCACAAGACATCGAGATCGATCTCGCCGTCCGTACACTCGAGTATCCGCAGCACTTCATGATCGGGCCACAGCTCGCGCAGCTTGTGCTCCTCGGAGATAACCGGCATCAAGTCGATCAGCTTCCCGGTGCCATTCTCGCCGTGAAATGTCGTTTCAAGGACCGGCGTATCCTCGATGTATTTGCGGGTGGAGCGAAATCGACCTACCGGTCGGACCCGGAACCGCCCGCCATCCGCCGGGTCCAGGAGCGCGGCAAATAACGACGGGCTATCGAAGCGCGGCAGGCAAAGCCAGTCGAGCGAGCCGTCTCGTGAGATGAGGCCTGCCGTCCGGCAGTCACCGATCAGGGCGTAGTCACCTATTGATGTTTGCTTGGCTATCGCAGACCTCGTTTTCTGTGAAACCCCGTTTGACTCACGTACGGCGCTCCGTGCGTCACCGCGCCCGGTCGACTGGCCGTCCAGTTGGACGGTTAATCTCTGGGGATCGACCGCTGCCGGATCGGAGACGGAGATGAAGATATGCCGACCCTCAGCGCCGGGGCCAGAGGGGAAGATCAGCCGTGGTCACCCGAGCTCGGGCGGGCGACGCGGCCATCTAAGACGGCTGCGTGTCTCGGACAGCGTTACGTCGACGCACATAGGCCGAGATCGGCCGATGAGCTGGCTGATTTCAGCCGCGGAGGGTCCGACCAATCTTTGTCAGGATCGAGAATTGGCCGTGATTGGGCGGTTTCATCCTGGCATGGCGTCTGCCTTACAGATGGCGTGATCGATATGCATTAGACGATCGGTTGGAACGGAGACCGAGCTGTTCAATGTGGACCAAGGAGGTGAGGCTTATCGAAGCAGAAGCGAATCGTGGGGCCGTGAGGAGGACTCCAGATAGAGCATTCAGTCCCTTCATTCCTTCGAGAACACCCCCTGTGACTCACGGTCCCCACTCATCGCATTTGATTGGGTAACGGATAGGAGATTGTTGATGTCATTCAGTGACGTAGATCAAGTCAAGGCAGTGCGAGAATCTCCCTCGCTTGCTGCTCTCGTCGCCAAGCTCTCCAGCAAGGACGGTGTAGCCCGCATGCACGCTCGAGAGACGCTGGTCGGTTTGGGGCAGCAGGCCACGCCGGAGCTGGTGAAGTCACTGGCGGACCCGCGTGTACAGGTTCGTTGGGAAGCGACGAAAGCACTGGTCGAGATCGCGGATCCCGGAGCGGCAAGTGCACTGATCTTGGCCCTCAGGGATGATGACTTCGGGGTCCGTTGGCTGGCCGCCGAGGGCCTGGTCAGGTTGGGCCGCGATGGGCTGATCCCACTGCTCGAGACTCTATCGAGACGGTTGGTATCTGAACGATTCCGCGCCGGCGCTCACCATGTGATCCATGCTCATATGGAAGGGAGCTGGGGCGAGATACTGCGACCGGTATTGGAGGCATTGAGCGGTTTCACAGCGAGGGAATCAGCTCCTTTGGCGGCGCGGAGAGCATTGGCCGCGCTCGAGAGATAAAGGTCAACTGCAGGCCGACGGGGGGATCTATGAGAGCACCTACCCGGGGCCGGGCTCTAGCCAGATGATAGGCATGTCGGTAGCTTCCTCGCATCTGAGGAAGGGGAGCCCGATCGTGAAGACTCGGCAGACTATTGAGCGTCGTAGCCGACGTGTCGTATTGGGCATTGGTGCGATCTTCGCGGCGATCGTTTTTCTGCTGGGCTGGGTCGCGCTTCGCAGCCTCAGCCGGATCGAAGAGATTCATATTCATCAGACCGCGGCGTTGCAGATCCGCGCGATCACGGCAGAATTGGAGCAGGCGCTGGTCGACCAGTTCACGGGCCTGGCGCCGCTCGACTCGGTTTCCTTGAACCAGCTTCGGGAACAGGCGCGTGGTCTGGCGCGTCCCGGCAACCATCTCGACCCGCAGACGGCCTCCCGACTCGAGCGGCTGGACGAAGTGTTGCGCAACGGCCGGCAATCCACCTCTGACGGGCTCATCGTCGGGCTGGCGCTTGTCAGGGGCGTGGCTGAGGCTGAGACGCAGGCGCGGCTGGATCTCATCCATCAGATCCGGCGCGATGCCCGAATCGAGGTCGAGCTGGCGGCGGTGATGCTGGTCTTGCTTCTGGCGGTGTTGGTCGTCGGCGGGTGGTTCGTCAGCCGGCGCGTGGTCGGCCCGCTCAACAACCTGCGCGATCTGTTTCTCAAGTTGGGTGTCGGCGACTTTCGCCCCATCGCGACGGACGGGGTTGCGCCGATGCTGGCTCCGCTGTTCACGAACTACAATTTGCTCGTGACTCGCTTGGAGGTGTTGGAAGCGGAGCACCGTTCGCGCGCGCGCGCTCTTCAGGATGAGGTGCAACGGGCGACGCGCACCTTGCTGGAGCAGCATCACTCCCTGGCCAACGCCGAAAGAATGGCGGCGATTGGGGAAACCGCGGCCAGCATGGCGCACGAGCTCCGCAATCCGCTGTGGGGCGTCCAGATGAGTCTCACCAACATGAAGAAGGAGATATCTGATCCGGATATCGCGGAGCGAGTCGGCAAGCTGATACGCGAAATCGAGCGCGTCGTTCGCCTGCTGAAGAACTATCTCGATGCAGCTCAATACGAGCCCGAACCGCTCCGTCCCTTGGACATCCGAGAGACTGTAGACGATCTGCTTGGGTTGCTGCGCTACCAGATACCGCAGCGAATCGAACTCAGGTCGGATATCCCCGAGGATATCGAATCTCTGTTGCCGAGAGACACATTTCGCCAGATTCTACTCAATCTCGTGAGCAACTCGGTGGAAGCGATCGGGGAATCTCCCGGAGAGATCGTGGTCACGGCCGGACGCGAGAATGGTTCGCTGGTGATGTCGGTGTTGGACGACGGCCCTGGCTTTCCTGAGGAAGTCCTGAAAGCAGGTGTCAGGCCATTCGTCTCGTATCACGATTCGGGCACCGGTCTCGGATTGGTGATGGTTCGCCGCGCGGTCAGCGACTTGGGGGGCGGCCTCGAGATAAACAACCGGGAAGCCGGCGGCGCTTCAGTGCGCTTCAGCCTACCATACAAAGATGCCTGACACTCTGTTGATCATCGAGGACGAGGACCTGCTCCGCCGGGAGCTGGCACGTCACTTCGAGAGCGGTGACTGGATCGTCCTGGAAGCTGCCGACCTCGGCGCGGCACGCGAGATCCTACACGGTGATGACGGTGATCCGCTGGTCGTGCTCGCCGACATGAGCCTTCCGGATGGCAACGCGCTCGATCTGCTGGAGCAGGTGCGTGCGAGAGCCGGTCCCGGCGAATGGATCCTCTTGACCGCCTATGGGTCGGTCCCCGATTCCGTGCGGGCGCTGCGCTTGGGGGCGTTCGACTTCCTGGAAAAGCCGTGTCCGCTTGAACGTCTCGACCTCGTCGTTGCCGGCGCCGCCCGTAGCGCGCGGGCCCAGCGACGCCTGCGGGAGCAGACGGCCCAGGAACACGAGCGCTACCGCCCCGGCTCCTTCTTGGGCGCGAGCCGTTCGAGTACCGAGGTGCGGCGGCTCATCCAGCGCTTACTCAAACTCCCTCTCAACACTCTGGTGATCACCGGCGAAACCGGTACCGGGAAAGGACTCGTCGCCCGGATCCTGCATTACAACGGATTGCGGGCCCAGGGCCCGATGGTCGAGGTGAATTGCGCGGCGCTTCCAAGCGAGCTGCTCGAATCGGAACTATTCGGCCACGAGGCCGGTGCTTTCACTGGCGCGAAGGGTCGACACCGCGGATTGATGCAGCAGGCCCACGGGGGAACGATCCTTCTAGACGAAATCGGCGATTTGGGTCTACCGCTGCAGGCGAAGTTGCTGAAGGCGATCGAGGACCGGCGAATCCGCAGGCTGGGCGGTGAGCGTGAGATCGAAGTGGATGTCCAGGTGTTCGCCGCCAGCAACACCGATCTCGCCGCGCTAGCTGGGGAGGGTGAGTTCCGCGAAGACCTGTATCACAGACTCGCCGTGCTCAGGATCGATTTGCCGCCGCTGCGCGAACGGATTGACGATCTCGAGGAGCTGGTGGGTGTGTTCATTGCCGAGC
The DNA here is from genome assembly GCA_050118275.1 of Gemmatimonadales bacterium. GTDB lineage: Bacteria > Gemmatimonadota > Gemmatimonadetes > Palauibacterales > KS3-K002 > JASFMO01. The sequence continues at coordinate 7,483 of JASFLD010000055.1, read as the reverse complement.
AGAACGTGCGAGTCGGCAAGTCTGTGAAGTCGCTGCCGGAAGACGTCTGGGAAATGCTGAAATCGTATCGGTGGCCCGGAAACGTCCGCGAATTGCGGAACGTCATCGAGCGCGGCGTATTGCTCGCCGAAAGCGAAGTGTTCCCGAGAGAGTGGCTCCAGCTACCGGGGGAGTTGAGGCCGGCGGCGGAGCAACCCGGCCGTGCGAAGCGCGAAGGGGACTTCGTCCGCCTTCCACTGGATGGTTCGATGACGCTGGACGACATGGAGCGTTTCATAATCGAGATTGCTCTCGACAAATCCCATCAAAATGTGACAGCGGCGGCCCGTTCGCTGGGGACGACCAGGCAGACACTTCGCTATCGCATCGAGAAACACGGACTGAAGCCAGAGCGTTGAGTCGAGTCGCCGGCCCGGCGGCCGCGAAAGCGTTCTTCTCCTAGCTATCAGCACGGTGCGCCAAAGGCGAGCTTCCTTCCCCGGACTTCGACGGTCATTCGGAAGCGCTTTGTCAACCGACCCCGCTTGGCTTGCAGGCATAAATAGGTGTTCGATCTCAGATTGTGACCTGTGTGCCTATCTCTACGACCTGACCGGGCGGGATGTGGAAGAAATCGGTGACGGTCACCGCGTTCCGTGACATGAAGTCAAATAGCTTGATTCGCCAGCGCGGAAGCGTCGGCCGGCGATGGGAGAGCAGTTTCTCGCGGCCGAGGAAGAAGCTGGTCTCCTCCAGCTCAAAATCGAGGCCCTGCTCGCTAGCGAGCGCCAGTACATGGGGCACGTTCGGCTCTTCCATGAAACCGTAGCGAGCGATGACCCGAAAGAAACCATGGCCGAGATCTGTGACTTCGACCTTCTCGTCGCGCGCGACCCGCGGCCTCTCTTCCGTTATGACCGTGAGAAATGCGATGTGTGAGTGAAGCACCTTGTTGTACTTGAGGTTGTGAAGTAGAGCGGCCGGTGCCAGGTCGGTCGAACCGGTCATGAAGATCGCTTTAGCGGCAACGCGTGTCGGTGGATGTTTCAAGATGAGCTCTATGAACTCTTCGATGGTAATGCCACGTGTCCGCAGCCTTTGGGCCAGCACCGAACGGCCTTTGCGCCAGGTGGTCAAACAGATGAAGGCCAGCGCGCCGATCACGAGCGGGAACCAGGCGCCGTGCAAGATCTTGCTGAAATTGGCGCTGAAGAAGGCCAGATCCACGACGAGAAACAAGACGATCGGCAGGACGGCCGCATAGAACGGCCAACGCCAGCGGTAGCGAGCCACGGCGAAGAAGAGGATCGTCGTGATCAACATGGTGCTGGTCACCGCGAGTCCGTACGCTGCGGCTAGTCTACTGGAGGAGCGAAAGCCCAGCACGAGAGCGATCGTCGCGACCATCAGCAGGCGATTGACCTGCGGAATGTAGATCTGCCCGATCTCCGTAGGCGAGGTGTGGACGATGCGGAGACGCGGCAGGTAGCCGAGCTGAATCGCCTGTCGGGTAAGCGAGAACGCGCCGGAGATCACGGCCTGTGACGCGATGATCGTGGCTGCAGTTGCCAGCAGTACGAGCGGCACGAGCGACCAACGCGGCGCTAACGCGTAGAAGGGGTGGTGTGTTTCCTCGGGATGTCCGAGCAGTAAGGCGCCTTGGCCGAAGTAGTTGCACAAGAGGGCAGGCAAAACGATGAGGAGCCAGGCGAGACGGATCGGCCGACGCCCGAAGTGGCCGAGATCGGCGTACAGCGCCTCGGCTCCCGTCACCACGAGAAAGACGGCGCCTAGCACCAGGAACCCGATGACCCCGTTCCGCACGAGAAAGTCGACGCCGAACCACGGCCCCAGCGCCGCGAGCACGCCAGGCTCGCCCCAGATGCTCCGTACGCCCAAGAACCCGATCACCGACAGCCAGATCAGGGTCACGGGCCCGAAAAGGATCCCCACACCTCGCGTACCTCGGCTTTGCAACAGGAACAGACCGATGAGGATGATTGTCGTCGTCGGCAACACGAACGGCTGGAACGTCGGCGTGATGATGCGGATGCCTTCCACCGCGCTGAGGACGGAGATGGCGGGGGTGATCATGCCGTCACCGTAGAGCAACGCTGCCCCGAACAATCCAAGGGCCAAGAGGATGGCACGTAGACGTCTGGGTACGGCGGTTTGACTGACCAGCGCGGCCAGCGCGATGATGCCGCCCTCGCCGCGGTTGTCGGCGCGCAGGATGAAGGTCAGGTACTTCACGGTGACGATGACGATCAGCGCCCAGAACATTAGTGAGAGAACACCGAGGATGTTCTCTGCGGTGGGCTCGATTCCGTACTCCCCGTGGAAACATTCGCGGATAGCATACAGCGGGCTAGTCCCGATGTCGCCGTAAACCACACCGAGCGCCGCCAGCGACAGAACGGCGAGACGCCGACCGCTCGGTTCCGGCGCGTCGAACTGCGGATTTGAGGATTTGGCGTCGACTGTCACTCGTTCCCGTCTGCCCCGGTGAATCAGCGATCAACCTTCAGCGGCATGATATTGGTTCGTCTATTCTCGATATGGCTGTGGTTTGTTAGTGCTGATCACGGTGATGCATGACCGTGTGGCCAGCTCAACTGTCGCGCGTGGTATTCAGCGGGGCTCGGTGTACTCGGATCTCCCTTCCCGTCATGAAGCGATAGACGGACTCGATTCCCACCGCTGCTGCGAAAATACCTCCGATGAGCAGCAGTTTCCACGGTGCTACCTCGAGCGTATGCCAAAGCAGAGCGATCAGAGCGGCAAGACAGGCGATCCCACCGACGGCGGATATCTGCCAGGCGGCTCCTGTGGATCGACTCAGCTTCACATTCGCCCAGTTGACGGCTGAAAAAATGACCAGGAAACCCGAGCTCCCCACGTTCGATATGCTGGATAGGTCTAGCGTGTTCACGAGGATTAGAGTGAGAGCGGCGGTGATCCACAAGCCCTCTAATGGCTTGTTCCAGATCTTCCGTTCGAGCGCGGCGGGTAGCTCGCCATCCTTGGCGATGATGTAGCTGAGGCGCGCGGCGCCGTAGAGCGTCGCGTTGAGTGCTGAAGCGGTGGAAAGCACGGCGGCGATGGCGATCAACTTGAATCCGGCGCTGCCCAGAAAAGGTCGGGCGGCCTCGGCGAGGGCGTAATCGCGGGCCGCGACGACATCGGCTGTCGTCAGGCTGCCGACCACGACCGCAGCGATCGCCACGTAGAGTACCACCACGAATGCCACGGAGGCGTAGTATGCCCGCGGAAGTACTTGCGGATCGCGTACGTCCTTTGCGGTATTGGCGATCAGCTCGAAGCCTTCGTAGGCGACGAAGATGATCATCCCTCCTGCCAGAAGCTGCAAGGGCGATTCCCAATGGACCGGCGCCAGCCGCCCTGGATCGACGACGAACAGTCCCATGGCCACGAAGAACAGCAGTATCGTGATCTTGACGCCGACGATCCATTCCTCCGCCTCGCCGACCGCACGTGCACTCAACAGATTCAGGCCGGTTATCGCGAGCACGCTTCCATTCATCAGGACGCGCCGCCAGAGATCCACCGGACCGGGCAAGAAGGTGGCGGCATAGGCGCCGAAGGCGTGAGCATAGAGCGACAGCATGACGACATAGCTCAGCCACAGCAGGATGTTGAGGGACCCTGTCCAGATGCCGGGTCCGTAAGCCTCGTTGAGGAAAGCGACGGTACCGCCCTGGCTCATTATGCGGGCCGAAAGCCTCGCGTAGGAGTGGGCGGTCAGTGCTGCGATTGCGCCTGCGGCGGTGAACGCTAATGGCGTCCCACCGCCCGAGAGTTGAACTGCGAGTCCCAGAACCGCGAAGATGCCGCCGCCCACCATCCCACCTACGCCGATGGCCGCGGCTTGCCAGAATCCGATGCTCTGCGGTTGGGTCTCGCTCACGATTCGTGGGTTGGCGCGGTCGGGGAGTTGCGAGGAGCGTGGCGGCCGTCACCACGCTCCTCCATGAACAGTTCTATTCTATCACCAGGAAGACGGCCGCGTCACCCCTCTGGACTTGGAACAGCAGTGCGTCCGAGGGTTCCGAAAGGACTTGCTCCAATTGGGCCACACTGTCCACACTCTGGCGATTGACCGCGATAATGATGTCACCCTTCCGTAGCCCAGCACGGTAGGGATTGCTGTCGGTATCGATTTCGACGACTTCGAGATTGTGTGTTCCTGGACCCTGCCCTTCGACGACACCAAATACCGTTCCCGAGAGTCGTTTGTCGAGGTCCTCTCCTTTGGTCCGGGTATACTTCAACGGTGTCAGTTCGGCGGTGATCGTCATTGCCTTGCCGTCTCGGATCAACTCGACGTTGAATTTGTGGTCGATCTCCATCAGTCCGATCATGTTGCGCAGGTGAGCGGCGTCCCGAACTTGCTCGCCATTCACCTTCACGATGACATCGCCGACCTTGATCCCGGCTCGTTCAGCCGCTGATTTTGGCTCGACCCGTGCTACGATCGCACCACTCGATACGTCGAGGTGCATCGCCGTCGCGAGGTCGGGGGTGATGTCTTGTACGAGAACGCCCAGCTGACCGCGTCGCACTTCGCCGTGCTCGATCAGCTGCGTCATGATCGTCCGCGCCATGTTGATCGGTATGGCGAAACCGATGCCGACGTTCGAACCATTCGGCCCCGCGATCGCCGTGTTGATCCCGATCAGGTTACCGTGCAGATCGACCAGCGCTCCGCCCGAGTTACCGGGATTGATCGCTGCATCGGTCTGGATGAAGTCCTCGTATCCTTCGATACCGAGGCTGGATCGACCGAGCGCGCTGATGATCCCGGCCGTGACCGTGTGCCCGAGGTGGAAGGGATTGCCCACCGCTACCACGTAGTCACCCACCTGCAGGTCGTCGGAGTCTCCCAGCGGGATCGCCGTCAGATCATCCGGCTTGATCTGGATGACCGCGAGATCCACTTCGGGATCGGCACCCACCAGCTTCGCCTCTAGCTCGCGGTTGTCGGCCAGGCTGACCTGGATTTGATCCGCTTTGTCGATCACGTGGTTGTTCGTCAATATGTAGCCGTGGTGGGAATCGACTATGACGCCCGAACCGGCAGCCTCGAACTCCTGCTCACTGGGCTGGCTCGGCGCTCCGAAGAACCTCCGGAAGAACGGATCCTCGAAGAGCGGGTTGCTCGGAGTCTGGACGTGGCCTACCACACTGATGTTGACCACGGCCGGCTCGACTTTGGCCACCAGGGGTGCGAGCGTCGGCATCGGCGAGGCCAACATGGTCTGCGTCTCGCGCGGTGCCGGTGTCTCCAGCGTCAGTTGTTGTGGCGCGGGGCGCGCTAACAAGGCGACAACTGCCACGGGCAGCAGCACCACGGGCAAGAGACCGAGTCTCATAGACTTCTTGTTCATGATATGTCCTCCCTACAGCTGCCAGAGTGGAGCTGCGTATCGTGTAACCGACTTGGGTTATCGTTTCCTCCCTGAGTACAAGGCAATCTCCGTACCCTCCGCCGATGGCCTGGGAAACCGCGGAACTCGTGCGAATTGTCCTGGTCAGGCGGTGGGTCCTCGTCTCAAATCAGCCGAAGAAATGGCTGAAATCAGCCTCCCCACCGTCACGCACAGTGGCACGAATCGACGGCGAGCGGACCCCAGAAAGCTTCAACGCCAGGACGTTCGGCGACCTTGGGGCCTGTAAGCCGCCTGGCCCGGGGATTGCCGTTCGTAGTCGCATCATTAGGCCGTCGAGCATCGCACACATAGCAGCGACGAGCGTGACCGTGCCACACGCCGTGTGGATGTCGTGACCGTCGCGGGGAGGTGGATCAAGATGTCCTCATACGTGATCAGGTTCTGTCTGCTGGTAGGAATGATGGCGCTGGCCGGCGTCGGAAAGGAACTGCAGGGAGCGACGGCAGACAAAGCCGCCGCCGGACGTGCCGAGGCAACGCCGATCCCCAGTTTCTCGCGCCAGACCGGGCTGTCTTGCTCGGCCTGTCACACATCGTTTCCGCAGCTCAACAGCTTCGGACGGAATTTCAAGTTGAACGGCTACACGTTGACCGCCAAGGAAACCATCGGTGGTGAAGCGCAAGGCGGGGAGCGGTCGGTGAAGCTGCCGCTCATCCCCGGGCTGTCGGCGATGGTTCAGGCTTCTTACACGGCGATCGATCAGGCCATCCCGGAGACCCAGAACGGCAACGCGGACCTACCCCAGCAGCTCAGCCTCTTCTATGGTGGCGCCCTGGCACCGAAGTTGGGCGCTTTCGTGCAGCTCACCTACGCGTCCGAGGACGCATCGATCGGATTCGACAATGCGGATCTTCGCTTCGCGACTCATCTGAATGTCGCCGCGAAGGACATGATCTTCGGGGTGACGCTGAACAACAACCCCACGGTGCAGGACGTTTGGAATACGACGGCCGCCTGGGGTTATCCCTTCGCGGCGTCGGAGGTGGCGCCTCAGCCCGCAGCGGCTTCGCTGATCGATGGGGCGCTCGCCCAACAGGTCGCGGGCCTGGGCACCTACGCCTACTGGAACAACCTGATTTATGGGGAGTTCAGCGTTTACCGTTCTGCCCCACAGGGGGCCGCCAACCCACCGGATGGCTCCGCCGAGTTGACCACCGACGGAGTCGCGCCTTATTGGCGCGTCACGCTCGACCGACAGTTCGGTCCCCAGACCGTCATGTTGGGCACGTACGGGCTTTATGCACGACTATATCCCATGGGTGTGACCGGGGCCACCGACGACTACACCGACATCGGGATCGATGCACAGTACCAGCGGCGTATCGGCGCGGGCAGTCTGAGCGCCCGGGGAACGTGGATCCGAGAGGATCAGAGTCTGGACGCTAGCTTCGAGACTGGGAGCGCCGCCAACTCGTCCAATACTCTCGACACCTATCGACTGAATGGCACATATTACCTCGATCGTGGGATCGGTTTTACGCTGGGCTATTTCGCGCTCAGTGGAGACGCGGACGCCAGGCTCTATGGGTCCGGCGCTGTCGATGGTAGCCGGACCGGAAAGCCGGACAGCGACGGCTTCCTCGGGCAGTTGGATTTCGGGCCCTGGTTGAACACCCGGTTCGCGCTACAGTACACGCTCTACGACAAGTTCAACGGTGCCAGCACTGACTATGATGGTTCGGGCCGCAACGCCAGCGATAATAATACGCTCTACGTGCTTGCCTGGCTGGCCTTCTGACAAAACGTGGGTCCTCGGATCGGATTGGGTACCGCGACGCTAACCCCGTCGCGGGCCTCCGACTCCGTGCGTCTGCAGATGCCTCGCTGGCGCTTGGATTGGGAGCTCACCCGGATGTACTGGCGGCTGGATCCTGCCGGTAGAAGAGCTTGAGCTGGTCATACAATGCCGGGTGGGTCTTTTCGAGCTGAACCGGTTTCTCGAAGAAGCACTCGGTCGCCACGGCGAAGAACTCGGCGGGGCTCGTGCCGCCGTAACCGTCGAGCAGCGTGTCACGATGATGGGCCAGGTCATC
>JASFLD010000054.1:0-13020 GCA_050118275.1 Gemmatimonadales bacterium | reverse complement strand
TGCTGGCGTCATCCCGAACCCGGATGAGGAGGAGCTGCTCGAGATCGCGGTTCAGGCCGCGCGGATGCGTCGCGCCATCGTGGGCGACGAGCCGAGGGTCGCGTTCCTATCGTTCTCGACGCGTGGCAGTGCGAGGGATCCTTCGGTGACCAAGATGAGGCGAGCGCACGATCGCTTCCGGGAGACCTGTCCCGGTGTCGCCGCGGATGGCGAGTTGCAGGCCGACGCGGCGCTGATCCGGCATGTGGCCCAGCAGAAGGTGCCGGATAGTCCTGTCGCCGGGCATGCGAACGTGCTAATCTTTCCAGATCTGGGGGCGGGCAACATCGCCTACAAGCTGGTCGAACGACTTGCCGGTGCCACGGCCATCGGGCCGATCCTTCATGGTTTGGCCCGGCCGTACAACGATCTCTCGCGGGGGGCTGATTCGGAGGGCATCATCTCCGTCGCCTATGTCACGGCGCTGATGGCCATCGGGTCTTGATGGGTGGCCGTGACCTTGTAGAGATTCCGGGGGTCATGAACTTGGAGGGCAAATGAACTTCGAGGTCACCAGTCACGATGATGTGACGATCGTCGAGGTTACGGGACAGTTGATCGTGGGGAATCGGCAGGAGCTGAAGGACGACGTGTTGAGGCTTCTGAGCTCGGGTGCCCGCAAGTTCCTCATCGACTTCAAGGACACCGCGTACATCGACTCGTCGGGTCTGGGAGTGCTCGTCAGTCTTTCCAAGAAGATCCGCGAGCGCGGTGGGGAGATGCGGCTCTCGAACTTGAACGAGGACTTACGCACGCTCTTCGAGCTGACGAAGCTGGACACGTTGTTCCAGATCGCCGACTCGCGTGATCAAGCACTCGAAGGTTTCTAGCTCAGCATGGCAGGGCGCGAAGAAGGCCGGAGGTCCGCCCTCGTCGTCACGCAAGAGCACGACGTTGCGCGTGAACTGACGATAGCGATCGAAGGCGTCGGCTTGTGCGCCCGGGTCGTGTCGTCGCTCGATCACCTCGAGGCCCACGCCGACGCCCGCCCATCGCTCGTCATCACCGATCTCCAGCTGAAGCCGTCGATCGACCAGTGGGACTCCTTGGCCCAGCTCTTTCCGCGCTCGACTCTCTGGGCTCTGTGCGGCGAACGGCTGGCCGACGTCGGGACGATCGTCGCCGCCTTCAAGTACGGCTGCCGCGAGTGTCTGACGCGACCTGTCACGGCTGAGACACTGGGCGAAAAGCTGACCGCGATGGGTCGTCTACCGGGCAGTAAGCCGGGCGAACTGGATCGCTACGTATTAAACGAGATTCGACTCGAACTACCCAGCGACGTGTCGGTCATCGAGCACGTGGTGAAGTTACTGGCCGATCGTTGCCGCGAATACCGCAGCTACGGCCAGAAGAGGCTGGTCAATCTGCGGATCGCGGTCAGCGAGGCGCTATCGAACGCAATCCTCAACGGTAACCAGGCGGACCGCAGCAAGCGGGTCCGTATTCGCGCTGCCGTCGACGCATGGAAGGCGAAGGTGCAGGTGATCGATGAGGGACCGGGCTTCAATCCGCACGAGTTGCCGGATCCTACGGATTCCGGCGCGCTGGAGGGGTCGGGCGGCCGCGGGGTGTTCCTGCTCAGACGCTTGGCCGACGAAGTGACCTTCAACGAGCGCGGCAACGCGGTCACGGTCACGCTGTACAGCGACTGGGAGGAGGTGAAGGTCGAGGACGAACGTCGGCTCGTGACCGAGGATCCCCATCCGCTCGCCGGCCTGATCGAGCGGATCCGCTCGAGCTCCGGCGCCGACCTGCACCTCTGGAGTGAGGACGTGGACGGCGCTCTCGAGCACCTGGCGCCGAGCGCCGCGCCTGTCGATGAGCCGGCTGGCCCGCTGCACTGGCTCCACACACCGGGTATCCGCTACGCGGTCGAAGTCCGCAACGGAGACCAGCCAGGCGGGGAACGTTGGGTCGAGTTTGCCCGCGATCTACTCGACGAAGCCGTCGGCTACGAGCTGCAGCTGTCCGAGAGCAAGCGAGATCTCGCGGAGCGGCAGGAGGAGATCGAGTTGCTGCACAGTATCACCGAGACGTTGGGTGGTGTGACGAAACTCGAGGACGCCGCCAGCCAGATCCTCAAGAGCGTCGTACGGGTGACCGGCGCCGATCGAGCGTCTCTCTGGATATACGACTCGCAGAGCGAGGAGCTGGTGCTGGCCGCCTCCGAGGGACCCGCGCGCTATTCGGCCGGACGCGTGCCGGTCACCTCGGGCGCATCGGTCTCGGCGCTGGCCTTCCGAGAGAATCGCACGGTGCGGCTGGACGAGACTCGAGATCTGCCGCCGGGGCTGGCGGAGAGGCTGGGGCCCAAGCCGGAGCCGTGGGTGTCCGTGCCGGTCAGCTACTCGAGCCCGACGGGCGGCAGCCGGACGGTCGGTGTGCTCAACCTGATCGGACGGCGGTCGGGCGCGGTGGTCTCCCACGTAGGCGAGACGCGACTGCTCATGACCCTGGCCAGGCAGATCGGCAGCGCCATCGAGAACCTGAGGTTGCTCGAGGAGATCGTTTCGCGCGAGCTGCTGATTGGCGAGCTGGAGCTGGCGCTCAGCCTTCAGATGAAGTTGTTGCCCGATCTCAGCGAATTCAGAGATCTGGCCGACGTGGCGGCGCGCTGCGTCCCAGCGCGTCCCGTGGGCGGCGACTTCTATCAGCTGTTCGAATTGGCCGACGGCAAGATCGGCGCGATGCTCGGCGACGTTACGTCGCACGGTTTCAGCGCCTCGCTGATCATGGCGCTGTCGATGAGCGTGACGGGCATCTACGCGCGCCAAACGGTGTCGCCCGGCGACCTGTTGCGAGCGATCCACCGAGCGCTGATCCAGAAGCTCGAGAGCACCGAGATGTTCATGACGGTGTTCTACGGGGTCATCGATCCGGCGCGCGAGAGGCTCTCTTACGCCAACGCCGGGCATGCGCACGCGTTCCGGCTGCACGGTGAGAAGTCACCCGAGCGTTTGTTGGCGACAAGCCCACCGCTGGGCATCGCGGAGTATGGCTCGTACGGCGAGGCGCTGATCGCATGGGAACCGGGCGACATGCTCTGCCTGTTCACGGACGGGCTGACGAATCCGGCCCTGCGCACCACCGAGGCGAAGGTGATCGAGGCCGCAAGCCGGCATCGGGGTGATTCGGCGGCGCAGATCATCGACGCGATGTTCGAGGCGCGCGGCAAGCAGGGAGGACAGGCACCCGACGATCAGACAGCTTTCGTGCTGAGGACCTGAGAGGCGGGCGTGGGAACGCCGCACAGCCAACGGCCGAAGAAATCGCTCAGCCAGCACTTCCTAATCGATCCCAACCTGCAAAAGAAGATCGTCGCGGCTCTGGAGCCGCAGGCGGAAGATCGCGTGGTAGAGATCGGTCCGGGGACGGGCGCGCTCACCTCGCATCTGGTGGGAAGGGTCGCTCAACTCCGGTTGATCGAACTGGACGACGAACTGGCGGCCCGCTTGAGCGAGCAGTATGACGGGCGCTCCGATGTCGAGGTCATTCACGCCGATGCGCTGACGCTCGGCCCGAGCGAACTTGGCGTCGACGAGAAAGTGAAGGTCATCGGGAATATCCCGTACAGAATCACCAGCCCGCTGATCTTCCATCTCCTCGAGTCGCGGCCGCGGCCCCGATCGATCGTGCTGACCGTGCAGCGCGAGGTGGCCGACCGTCTGGTAGCGAGTCCGGGCGGCAAGGACTACGGTGCCTTGACCGTGGGCGTCCAGTCGGTGTCGGCCGTGGAGGCTCTCTTCCCCATTTCGCGCCAGGCCTTTCGTCCGCGCCCCGACGTGGATTCGATGACCGTTCGCATCGTACCGCAGCTGCCGCCGGCCCTTTCGCCAGCGCAGGAAGAGGCGGTGCGACGACTGACGCGAGCCGCGTTCAGTCGTCGCCGGAAGCAGCTGCAGAAGGTGCTGCGTCAGGCACCGGAATACGGCCTGTCTCAGGACGAAGCGCACGGGTTGCTGCGAGAGCGGGGCATCGAGCCAACGATTCGGCCCGATGCCCTGGCGGTCAACGAGTATATCAGGCTGGCGTCGGCGCTGGCCGAGCGCGGCTGACGATCCGTCTCCGCTGGCGGCGCGCGGCCGTGCGGGCTTCACACGGCCAGCGACCGCTGCGCCCTATGCGACCAGAATCGCAACGCGTACCAGCAAAGCCCGGCGATAAGGAGGACCGCCACGCCCAGCAGCGTCGGGGTGAAGGAGATGTAGAAGCCCATGGCCGTGACCGTCGGGGAGATTTCCGTGGCTCGACTGATCGCGGTCAGCGCGTGGTAGATACCGAGGCACTGGCCGAGGAATCCCAGTACGGCCGTGAAGGCACCCCAGAATAGTATCGAGTTCAGCGCAGCGTCCCAAGCTGGCCCGGGAGTGAAGGAGCGCCTGAAGAGTTGGATGGCCCGGCGAACTACCAGAGCAGCGATGACCAGGGCGAGTATCACGATCAGCGTGCCGGTGGGTCCTGACTGTCGGATGAGGTTCATCATTTCCTTTCTCCTTTCGCATTGGCGGTCGAGGGCGGGTCATGCCCTTTCGCCCGAGCTGGCGGCTCGTGCGGTGGCGAGCAGCTGCATCGCTTCGGCATCCGCGATGACAGCGACACGTCTGGCCAGCACGAACCAGATCACTGCCGTTAGTAGCGCCCCGGATAGACTGGCCGAGAGCACCGCGGCGCCACTCAGCAGCCAATTGAACACGTACAGGAAGGCGTTGCGCGCGTCCCCGACCATCCGCCAGGCCGCCAGGTAAAGGCCCATATAGGTGGCGAGGAAACCGAGCAGACACTGCGCGATCGCCAGGACGGCGACCGCGTCGACGCGGCGGCGGGCCCTGAGGGGTGCGCGACCTTGCTTGATGAAGATCTGGTAGAAGATGGACGAACCGAGCACCAGGGCGCTGGCCGCACAGAGTAGGGAGGGCCAGACCATCCAACCGGCGTCGGCGATCAGCGGCTCGCGGAGCAGAACGTTGAGTGTAGCGACGGTGACGGAGGCCGCGACCAGGGCGAGCAGAACGCGTTCCCAGCGAGTCTGTGCTTGGGCCGAGAGCCGATCGAGCAACTTGCGGAAGGTGGAACTGTGTACGTCGACCAACTCGGCCAGTGCTTGCTCTGACAGATCGCAGGCCTCGATGGCCTTCGAACGGGCTTCGGCTTGGGACATGCCGGTGTCGCGATAATGCTTGTACAAGTCCTGGAGGTCGGCCGCGATCTCGAGCAGCACACGGGAGCGAACCGGCTGTGGCAACGGCAGTCGGTCGCTGAGCGGCAGAAGTACGTCCGCGAAGTCCGTCATGATTCGTCCACCTCCACCGCGCTGAGGAAGTGCTCGATGAAGACGCGCCAGGCGTCTCGTTGCTCTCTGGCGTAGCGCCGACCTCTGGCTGTCAGTTCGTAGCTTTTGCGTCGTCTTGACGACGCCTCGGAAGACCAGGTCCCCTTGATCAGCCCCTCCTGCTCGAGCTTGTGGAGGATGGGGTAGAGGGTGCCGTGGTTGAAGCGGAAAGTCGGCCCGGCGCGTTCCTCGATGTCGAGCGCGATCTGGTAGCCGTGTCGTGGACCGCGCTCTAGGCAAGCGAGGATGAGCGCCTCGTTGCAACTCTTGGCGAGGTTCTGGGGCTCGACGCTAGGAATGGCCAAGGGAGCCTCCGGGTCGGCTGTAGTATCGAGGCTCGTTACATCGAGCTTCGATATATAGATCTTCTATATATTAGAATCGGCCGGCTTTCCCGTCAAGACCTGCACCTCTAACCGACCACGACGCCGTCAGTAAGCCATGCTCTCCGGCCGTTTGCGCCGGCCCGACTCGATCCCTATTTTGCTGTCGCAATGGCGCCCCCAACCGCGTCGTACCCGCTGGCTTACCCCAGCCGCCGGAGCGGCGTCCGGTGCGGGTGATGACCCCGACAGCCCCCGCTTGACCGCGCCCGGAAGGACACGCTCGTTGCGGCCAGATCGGACCTTCGCTCAGTCCGATCTGCTAGATAGGGTTGTCTATGAATGGTGCACTAGGCGTTCACTGGGACGATCTCCCGCTGCTGCGCGAGCGCGCGGTCTCCTTTCTGACCTCCGGTCCGGCGCGAGCGCCGCTCGTCGCCGAACGGATCTTCGGGATGCGTTATGGCCCGACGGCGCTGGCGACCTGCCTGGTGCGCGAGGTGTTGGGGGGTGACCCGCGCTTCGAGGTCGATCGGGAGCGCTGGCTGCTTAGGGACGAGGCCGAAGGTTACGGTTCCTACCCGTTGGGCGAACTGGACTTTGTCGTGGTCGATGTGGAAGCGACCGGCGGCTCGCCGGCCCGGGGCGACCGACTGACCGAATTCGCGGCCGTCAAGGTGTCCGGCGGCAAGATCGTCGAGAGCTTCGAGTCGCTGATCAACCCACAGCGGTCGATCCCGCCGTCGGTGACGCGGTTGACCGACATCACCGACGCCATGGTCGCCGATGCGCCGACCTTCGGTGAACTCGCGGACAAGGTGCGGATGGCGCTGGAGGGTGCCGTCTTCGTCGCGCACAACGTGGCGTTCGACTGGCGGCTGTTGCAAGCGGAATTCCAGCGCTGCCGGGGAGGCCGGCTGGGCGGGGAGCGGCTCTGCACGTTGCGGATGGCCCGCCGGCTTCATCCGGAGTTGCCGCGGCGCAATCTGCACGCGCTGGCGGACTACTACGCGATCACGTCGGATCGTTGGCACCGGGCGGGCTCGGACGCTCGGGCGACGGCGGAGATCTTCGTCCGTTTCTTGGCCCGGCTGAGCGACGAGGGGGTCGCGAACTGGGGCCGCCTCCAGGCTTTCTTGCGGGGGGAGACGCCAGAGGACGGGGCCGATGGGGACGGTAAGGCGAAGGAGACGACCAGGTCTGGCAAGAAGAGGAAGCAGAGAAAACGGCGGTCGAAGAAGACAGAGGGGAGCTGACAGCGGAAATGGGACGAGCGACCGAACGACGGCTGGGTAGCGTTACACTTTACGCTCTGGATGCCGGCCTCCAACGCCTGGATGGCGGAGCCATGTTCGGTGTCGTGCCCAAGCCGCTGTGGGAGAAGAAGTCGGAGCCCGACGATCGGAACCGGATCACGCTGGCCATGCGGCCTTTGCTGGTCGACACAGGCGACGAGCTGGTGCTGATCGACACGGGAGCGGGGAACAAGGACGACGAGAAGTTCCGGGACATCTACGGCCTGGAGAACGCCGGCCAGCCCACCGCCCTGGAGGACGCGATTCGGGACGCCGGTTTTCGCCCGTCCGACGTCACCCTCGTGATCAATACCCACCTGCACTTCGATCACGCGGGAGGCGACACAGTGGGACAAGCCGATGGGACGATCGTGCCCGCGTTCCCGGGGGCCAGACACTGGGTGCAGCGGAAGGAGTGGGAGTTTGCCAACCTCCAAAACGAGAGGGTCCGGGCCAGCTATCTGACACGCAATTTTGTCCCAGTCGAGGAAGCGGGCCTGTTCGAGCGTGCCGACGGGCCGACCTCGCTGGTCCCCGGCATCCGCTTGCTACCTACGCCGGGCCATACACCGGGCCACCAGTCGATCTGGATCGAATCGGATGGCGAATCGGCGCTGTATCTTGCCGACCTGATCCCGACGACGGCGCATCTACCGTTGCCGTGGATCATGGGCTACGATGTGGAGCCTTTGGTGACATTGGAGACCAAGCGTCAGGTGCTGGAGCGGGTGGCGCGGGAACGAACTTTGCTCATTTTTGAGCACGACCCCAACATCGCCTGGGGATACCTTGCGCCTCAGGAAAAGAGACCGACTCTGGTCGCCGAGCGGCCGGACTAGATGAAGGTGCGCGAGATGTCAGACCCAAGAACGACTCCGGTTATCGTTAATTTCGCCAGAACGCCCATCGGTCGCTTCCTCGGGGGGTTGGCCAAGCTCAAGGCGCCGCAGTTGGGCGCCATCGTCATCCGGGAGGCGGTGAAGCGGGCGGGGATCGAGCCGGGCGAGGTGCAGGACGTTCTGATGGGTCACGTGTTACAGGGCGGTGTCGGCCAGGCGCCGGCGCGCCAGGCGGCGATTGGCGGCGGGATCCCCGCCTCGGTCCCGGCGGTGACGATCAACAAGGTCTGCGGCTCGGGTCTGAAGGCGGTGATGCTGGCGGCCCAGGCGATCAAGGCCGGGGACTACGAGGTCGCGGTGGCCGGCGGCCAGGAGTCGATGTCCAATGCGCCCTATTATTTGTACGGCTATCGGGACGGCGTGAAATTCGGCGACAACAAGATGGTCGATGGGCTGATTCACGACGGCCTCTGGTGCGGATTCTATGACTGTCACATGGGCGGCCACGCCGAGTACACCGCGATGAAGGGCGACGTGTCGCGCGAGGACCAGGACAAGTTCGCTTACGAGAGCCAGATGAAGGCGGTGGCGGCGATCGAGGCGGGAAAGTTCGCACCCGAGATCGTGGCGGTTGAGGTGCCGGGTCGCAAGGGCCAGGTCACCGTCGTCGATACGGACGAGAACCCGCGTGCGGAGACGACGCTCGAGGCCCTGGCCAAATTGCGGCCCGTGTTCGGCGACAGCGCGCCGCAGGAGGTCACGGAGTACAGCGTCACGGCGGGAAACGCCTCGGCGCTGAATGACGGCGCGGCGGCGGTGGTGGTCACGTCGCAGCGGTTTGCGGAGGAGCGCGGGCTCGACATCAAAGCCTACATTCGCAATTACTCGGTTGGCTCTACCGACCCGAAGGATCTGTTTTTCGCGCCGATCGATGCGGTACAGAAGCTGATGGCGAAGGATGGGACGACGATCGGCGATTACGATCTCATAGAAGCCAATGAGGCCTTCGCCGTTCAGGCCATCGCCGACGGGCGGGCGCTGAATTGGGACTGGGATCGCGTCAACGTGCACGGCGGAGCGATCGCGTTGGGACATCCGATCGGAGCGTCGGGCGCTCGCATCCTGGTGACGTTGCTGGGTGCGATGGATGACCGTGGCGCGAAGACGGGTCTGGCGACGCTGTGCCTGGGCGGCGGCAACGCCGTGGCGTTGAGCGTCGAACGCGCGTGATTGGAACGTCAGCCGGAGGACAGGATCGCTCGATGGGTGTGAGAGTGCTGAGCCGCGCGCCGAACTGGGCGCGGGAGGATCTGGTCACGAGCCGGGCGCTGCGGGGCGCGTTGGGCGTGGCGGTGTTCGCGATGGCGACGGCTTTCGGAGCCAGGCTGGCGATCCCGTTGCCGGGAACTCCGGTCCCCTTCACGCTGCAGCTGGTGTGCGTGTTGCTGGCCGGGTCAATCCTTGGTGCACGGCTGGGAGCGGCCTCGCAAGCGGTTTATCTGGCCGTTGGCGCCGCTGGCGCGCCGATCTTCGCTGCCGGGGGCGGTCTGGCATATCTTCTCGGCCCCACGGGCGGCTACCTGTTGGCGTTCCCAGCGGCGGCCTACGTGGTCGGCCTCGTGGCCGGCCGCAGCGTCGGGACCTGGCGACTCCCGGTCGGCCTCGTGGCCGGCATCGCTGTCATTCAAGCGGGAGGAGTCGCGTGGTTGTCGATCGTGACGGGCAGTCTCGATCAGGCGGTGCTGCTAGGCGTCGGGCCGTTCTTACTTTTCGATGTCGTGAAGGTGGGCCTTGTACTGCTTATCAGCCGCCGCGTTAGACCCCGAGCCCTCGAGCTTTTCTAGCTTCGAGGGCTCGTTCATATCGGGGCTTGAGGCCGGTGAGAGTCACGGATCTCTTCTGCGGTCCGGAGAAGCTGCGCGGGGTCTGGCGTTTGCTTCTCTTCCTGGTGATCACCGTCGCGATGCTGTTCGCGGTCGGGTTCGCGATCTCGCTGATCCTGGATCGCATCGAACTGGCCGGCCGGCTGTGGGAGCTGGCGATTCCGAGCGGTATCGTCGTGACGGCGTTGCTGTTCGCTTCGTGGGTCATGTTGCGCTGGGTGGAGGGACGGCGTTTGGCGGCGCTCGGCTTTCCGTTGGGCGGCGACATGTGGCGGGGCTTGCTGGTGGGTGTCGCGATTGGCGGCGGCTTCATCGTTGCCGTGGTCGCGTTACAGATCGCCGCGGGCTGGTTGAGGCTGGAGACGGATGGCGGCACGCTGGGCGGTTGGCTGGCGAGAGTCATCAGCCTGGCGCTGTTGTTGGCGGTAGCGGCGGCGGGCGAGGAGTTGCTGTTCCGTGGGTACGCCTTTCAGGTCCTCGTGGAATCGACAGGCGCTCCGCTGGCCGTCGTCATATCCTCGGCGGCATTTGGCGCGTTGCACGTGTTCAACCCGGAGGTCAGCTACATCGCAGTGGCGAACATATCGCTGGCGGGCGCGATCATGGCGGCGGTCTATCTCCGGACGCGCTCGTTGTGGACCTCGATCGGGCTTCACTGGGCATGGAACTGGTCGATGTCGGCCGTATTCGACTTGCCGGTGAGCGGCATCGATTTCCAGGTCCCGGGCTACGATTCCGTGATGCTGGGCCCGGAGCCTGTGACTGGTGGCGCCTTCGGTCCGGAAGGGAGCCTGCTGACGACGTTACTGTCGCTACCGCTACTCGTATGGCTATTCCGGACGCGCCGGCTGAAGGAGTCGCAGCGGATGCGGGAGTTACGGCCGCTGATCGACTCGCGGGCCGGACGCGACGCGAGCATGACATTCAATCGGGAGGATGAACTGAGATGAGTCCGGTCAAAGGCGGCAAGGTGGCCGTGATCGGCGCCGGGACGATGGGCAATGGGATCGCTCACGTCTTCGCGCAGAGCGAGTTCGATGTGACGCTGATCGATGTGGAAGCCAGTTTCCTGGAGAAGGCGTTGGCGATCATCGACAAGAACCTGGCGCGCCAGGTCAAGAAGGGAGTCATCGGCGAGGACGCGAAGGCGGCGGCGCTGGACCGTATCAGCAAGTCGACCAAGCTGGGCGATGCGGCCGACGCTTTCGTCGTCGTCGAGGCGGTTCCGGAGGACGAGGCGATCAAGGCCGAAACGTTCAAGAAGCTCGATGACGTCGCCAAAGGGGATGCGATTCTGGCCAGCAATACCAGCTCGATTCCGATCACCCGTCTTGCCGCTTACACGTCGCGGCCGGACAAGGTCATCGGCATGCACTTCATGAATCCGGTGCCGATGATGCAGTTGGTTGAGGTCGTGCGCGGACTTGCCACGTCGGACGCTACGGCGGACGCGGTCGTGGAACTAGCCAGCGGTCTCGGGAAGATTCCCGTCGTGGCAAACGACTCGCCGGGCTTCGTCAGCAACCGCGTTCTCATGCCGATGATCAACGAGGCGATCTACTGCCTGTACGAGGGCGTCGCAGAAGCCGAGGCGATCGACCAGATCATGAAGCTGGGCATGAACCACCCGATGGGGCCGCTGGCGCTGGCCGATCTGATCGGACTGGACGTCTGCCTGTTCATCCTTGAGGTATTGCACAAAGATCTGGGCGAGGACAAGTATCGGCCTTGCCCGTTGCTGAGGAAGTACGTGAACGCTGGTTGGCTCGGCCGCAAGTCGGGTCGGGGGTTCTACGGCTACGAGTGAAATGAAGCGAGACTATACACTGACCGAGGAACAGGAACAGATCCGACAGCTGGCGCGCGAGTTCGCCGAGAACGAGTTGCGGCCGCGCACGGCTGAGTGGGACGCGAAGCCAGAGTTCCATCGCGAGGTGCTACCTCAGATGGCCGAGCTGGGATTTTTCGGCATGCTGTTGCCGGAGGAGTACGACGGTCTGGACCTCGGCATGCTGAGCTACCTGGTGGCGTTGGAGCAGATCGCCTGGGGTGATGCGTCGGTCGCCATCACCATGTCGGTCCACAACTCGCTCCCCACTCAGATGATCCTGAAGTACGGCAGCGAGGAGCAAAAGCGGAAGTGGCTGCCGCCCATGGCCCGCGGTGAGAAGCTCGGCGCGTTCGCCCTCTCCGAGGCCGATGCGGGCAGCGATGCGGCCAGCCTCAAGGCCCGTGCCGTGCGAGATGGTGACGGCTGGGTGCTCAACGGCGAGAAGATGTGGGTGACCAACGGCGGCGAGGCGGATGTTGTCCTGGTGATGGCGCGAACCGACGAGCCGGACGATCGGCGCGGCCCGCGTGGTATTGGCGCGTTCGTCGTTCCGACCGACACGCCCGGTTACGAGGTGGGGAAGAAGGAGGACAAGACGGGGCTGCGGAGCTCGGAAACCGTCTCGATCTCCTTCAACGACATGAGGGTCGGCAGCGAGGCGCTGCTGGGCGAAGAATCGAAGGGCTTCATCTACGCGCTTTCCAGTCTGGAAGGCGGACGGCTGGGCGTTGGGGCCCAGGCGTTGGGCATCGCTCAGGCGGCGCTGGAGTACGCCGTCGACTACGCCGGGGTGCGCAAGCAGTTCGGCCGGCCGATAAAAGACTTCGAGGGGCTGGCGTTCAAGCTCGCCGACATGGCTACCCGCGTCGAGGCGGCTCGGGGCCTGCTGTATCGCGCGGCGCTGGCGTGGGACGGCGGCCAGCCGGACATGCGACTGTCCAGTATGACCAAGCTGCACAGCAGCGAGACGGCCGTCTGGGTCACGTCGCAGGCCGTCAACGTGTTCGGGGGCTATGGGTTCATGCGCGACTACCCGGTCGAGAAACTGTTTCGGGACGCCAAGGTGACGGAGATCTACGAGGGCACCAGCGAGATCCAGCGTCTGGTGATCGTCAGGACACTGTATCAGGAGAAGGCGGCCAGGCCGTAGGGGTCGCGTGGTAAAGGGCTCGAATAGCTGCAGCGAATAGAAAGACGAGGTGCGCGATGGAAGTCTTCAAGCCGATGAGCAAGTACGGTCACGAGCAGGTCCTGTTCACGCGGGAAGAGTCGGTAGGCTACATGGGGATCATCGCTGTTCACGATACGACCCTTGGACCGGCACTGGGCGGCTGTCGTTTTTGGAATTACGAAAGCGAACAAGAAGCGCTGACCGATGTGCTGCGGCTCTCGCTCGGGATGACCTACAAGGCGGCGGTGGCGGGCCTCAATTTGGGCGGCGGCAAGTCGGTGATCATCGGCGATCCTGACATGACGGGCCC
>JASFLD010000053.1:0-13076 GCA_050118275.1 Gemmatimonadales bacterium | reverse complement strand
GTGGCACGCGGCTTCAACAACGTGTTTTCGGGCGCCCTCTTCGTGTTGACCGACAACCGCTGGGCGTCTGTGCCCTCGCTGAGGTTCAACGCCTACAACCTCATCCCGATAACGAACGAAGACATATAGCGCATAGAATTCGTGCTTGGTCCCGGCTCGGCTCTTTACGGCCCGAACGTCGACAAGGGTGTGATGCACCTCATCACCCGCTCGCCGCTCGACCATCAGGGGACGACCGTGAGTGCGGCTGGCGGCGCGCGCGGCGGGAACGACGTCGGGGACCCGGGAGGACTCGGCCAATTCTCCTTCCGTCACGCGGGTCTGTTCAGCTCGAATGTCGGCTACAAGCTCTCGGGCATGTACTTCCAAGGCGCAGACTTCGAGTACGTCGACCCGGCGGAGATCACCAGTCGCAATTTCACGCAAGAGCGGTTCAGCGGCGACCTGCGTTTCGATTTCAGGCTCAGCGACCAGACCACGCTCATTGTGAACGGCGGTGCCGCGCGCATGGTCAGCAGCATCGAGATGACCGGGATCGGGGCCGCGCAGGCGAAGAACTGGACCTACTCGTACGCGCAAGCACGAGTCCGCAGCGGCAACCTGTTCGCACAGGGCTACATAAACATCAGCAACGCCGGCGACAGCTTCACGTTGCGGGACGGTCAACTGGTTACGGACAATTCGCTGCTCTACGTCGGGCAGATCCAGCATGGGGTCGAAATGGGGCAACGCCAGCGCTTCACCTACGGCGCTGACCTCATCCGTACGATTCCGCGCACCGACGGAATCATCAATGGCCGCAACGAGAAATCCGATGACATCACCGAAATCGGCGGCTACCTGCAGTCGGAGACTGAACTGTCGCCGATGTTCGAGTTGGTGCTTGCCGGACGGGTGGACTACCACAGTGTTGTGGAACAGGCGCTCGTTTCGCCCCGTGCGGCCATCGTTTTCAAGCCCACCGAGGAGCACAGTTTCCGCTTCACCTACAACCGCGCCTTCAGCCAACCGTCGAGCAACAATCTGTTTTTGGACAAGTTGTCTTCTCCCGACCTCGGTGGCCTACCGTTCCCCGTCCGCGGCCGCGGCGCACCGTCCGGCGGTTTCACCTTCCGCCGCGACTGTACCGCGTCAACCGGAGTGACCGGGCTCTGCATGCGCTCGCCATTCACGCCGACGGCATCGGGCGGCCCCATCACCTCGCTGCCACTCGATGCGACCATTTTCTGGGATGCGGCGGTTCAGGTAGTCGCCGCACAGAACCCTCAAGCCGGACAGATCCTCGGCTTGATGGCGGCGCCGTCGGCCAGTCAGGTCGGCTCGGTCATGCGGGCACTCAACCCGACCACCTTCGGTTTCGACCTCGTCACCGACGTCGCCAACGTTCCGCAGACAGATCCGATGATCACCAACACGTTGGAGGCAGGCTACAAAGGCCTGATCGGTGAACGGCTGCTCATTGGCCTCGACGCATACTACTCGAAGGTCGAGGACTTCATCGGGCCCTTGCTGGTTGAGACGCCTAACGTGTTCATGGATCCGACGTCTCTCGGCGCCTACATCGCGTCGGAAGCGGCGCGGCTCGGGCTCCCGCTGGATGCGGCAACGATCGCCGAGCTGACCCAGGGAATGGCCAGTGTGCCGGTGGCCGTCGTCACGCCGGAAGAGGTGGACCCGGCGATTCAGAACGGCCTCGATCCAACGACGGTCATCCTCACCTACCGGAATTTCCCCGACTTCGATCTGTGGGGCGCTGACCTGGGAGCGACGTTCATCGCCACCGACTGGCTGAGCTTTAACGCCAGCTATTCCTACGTCAGTGAGAACTACTTCACCGCCGCTGAACTCGGGGCCCCAACGGACTTGGCGTTGAACTCGCCGAAGAACAAAGCCTCGCTGGGTGCGGCCTATCGCAACACGCGGTTGGGGCTGAATGTGGAAGCGCGTGGCCGGTACGTGCAGGCGTTTCCGGTGAAGACAGGCGTCTACGTGAGCAGCGACGCCGTGGGCGAGCCTTGCACCGAGACGACTTGCCTGGACGATTACACCCTCGTCGATCTCAACATCAACTACGCCTTGCCGTTCTCGCGCTCCACCGCCATTACCCTCACCGGCAACAACATCTTCAGCCAGAAACACCTGGAGATGATCGGGGCGCCGGAACTGGCGAGCGTGTGGCTACTGCGAGTGCAGCAATCCTTCTGAGGCGCGGCGCGACCCGCGCCGAACGCCGCCACCCACGGGTCCTGCGAAGGCCGACCACCGAAGTGGTCGGCCTTTTGCCACGCGGACGGATGCAGCCCCGGCAAAGGCGACCAGGGCGTGAATCCAAGTCCCCGCTTGACCCAGCGGGATCCGCGCACCAGGGCGCCGCTGCGATCCAAGCGGTGATCGGCAGCCAAGCCGGCCGCAGGAACGGGTTGATGCTCTGGCGACCCTTGTGGAAAAGTCGGATATTGCAGTTCTAGGTGCGATGCCGATCGCGCAAGGAGGTGGTATGCGCCCGATGTCCTACTACAAGAGCACGCTTCGTTTCTCCTCCGTCCTGCTGGCGGGAATATTCCTTTCCGCGTGCGGCGGCGACGACGAAACGCCGACCGAAGTCACCCTCGACGATCTGGCAGGCATCTGGACGGCGACGAGCCTGGTCGCCCAGCCCAGCGGAGGGGGCTTCGGCATCGATCTCATCGGCGCCAACACCGTGGCGACGCTCGAGATCACCAGTGAAGGCAGGTTCACTCTCGCAGCCCAAGACTTGCTGATCGGACCGGACGTCACCCTCACGGGCACGTTCGAGATCACCGGAGCCCGCGCTGCGAGGATCACCGTCGACGGCAGTCAGGGCGACCCTCTGGTCACGACGTTTGACCTGTCCGGCGATACACTCACGGTGACCATCGCCGACGCGGCGCTATTCGATCTCGACGGTAACGGGACTATCGATCAGGACGAAGCTGTCACGCTGACTGGCACGCTGATCCGCTAGGGTTAACGACGGGTGATGTCGCCGCCGGTTGCTCAGCCGCCGGGCTGCTGAGCCTCGCAGATCGGGCGGCGGCTCGACCAGACCACTGCCTTGGCGGTGTCCGCCCCGGCCACGACTTCGTACCAGCTGCCCGCGTCGCCGAACGCTCTCAAGAGGAACTCGGACTGGCCATCGCCGTCCAGATCGAATCGGTCGATCCAGCGCAACGCTCGCTTCTGGCCGGGTCCGTACCACGACGCGTCGAAGAACAGCGAAAAAAAGCCTACCGCTCGAGAATAGTCGGCGACCAGAAAGGCCATTCCCGCCGAGTCCGGCGGAGAGCCCGGCCCCAGTGAATCCCGCACCGTGAACGTGGCCGCGAATCCTAGTCGTCCCTCGCCAACATCCAGCGCCCGGAAGTCCGCCGGGGCCCCAAAACGCCAGATCCCCGGCAATCCACGTTCGTTCACACCCTGCCGCGCCAGGACTTGCGCCATGGCCCGCATGTCGTCCCGGTAGTCCGGAGCGGTGACGCTATCGGTCCCCGTCCGCGTACCGACCGGCCAAGCATAGAACTCGCTCATCGTGTCCGCCGCCGGCCGCAGCTCGACAAAGCCCTCCCCGCCAAGACGCACGCAGAGACCCGAACCCGTCACCGCCGGCCCGCGGGAGTAGAAGGTCCCCACCCGGCTTCCCGACCGAAACAGGGTATACGCGGCATCTGGCTTATAGAACTGATCCACGAACCGGGAGACGAACTCCTCGGTATGCTCGGCACGCTGCGGCCCAACAAGTCTCAGGCCATCCGCCGTCAGCTCGGCCACCGGCTCGATCACTGCGTCGCCTCCACCGCCGACGCGTCGCACGTGGAACAACAACGGGCCGCTTGGCAGCGCCAGCCGAGCCGTCTCCGGCACCGTGTCGCCGGGTTCCTCCACCACCACCGGCCGCTCGAACGCCGGCTCGCCGGCCGACACCTGCACGCCACCCCACTCCACCTTGCAGGCCGTCATCAGGGACGTCGTCAAGACGACGACGGCGAACGCCGTCGGCCGTCCGAGCCTACGCCGTTGTACCAGTAGAGTCGACACCTTATTCATTCAGTCATGCCTCCAAGCGCGTTATCCAACGGCGAAAGTAGACGACCCGGGCACGCGGATCAACACGGGACGGCGACCCCACTCCTGCGACGACTGCGACAGTCCGGGCATGAACTGGGTGCGAACTGGCGGCCCGTACTGGCGACCGGGCCGCAACTCGACCCGCCGGCGGAACCGACGGCCATGGGAGAAGCGGAGATCGTGGAGGGGGGCGGAACGTTCGCGACCTACCCGGTGGGCGATCCCGCCGATTCGCGTTTCGAGTATTTCTTGGACGGAATCGAGTACACGCGCGTCTGCGCCTACGTGGGCACGGTTCCGCTCGTGCACGGTTACGTGGCGGCGGTGATCCGACGCCGAACCGAGCGGAGCTTCTCCACCTGGGACGTCATCGAGGAAGAGGTCCTCGCGTTCCCCCACGAGCTTCTGGATCCGGCCCGTTTTCTCGATCTCGGCCTCGAGGCCGAGGCCCTGCTCGACAGCACAGGCGAACTCACCGACTTGCATCCCATCCGGCTGGCGGAGGAGGGAAGGAAGGCCGTGAAATTCCGGCGGGCTGCGATCGAACGTCGTCTGGCCAAACGTTGGGCCGACGCTGCACCCCAATCGGGCTGGATGCTAGTGGATGGTGGGTTGGCGATCGAGCCGAGCCTGCTCCGGTCGGGTCGAGCTGTCGGTCTGGTGAAGAGCCACCGGACCCAATTCCTCGATCCGACATCCATGGGCGAAGTGCTGGCCATGGGCGCTGCAAGGCGGTCATCGGTCTTCAAGCCCGTCAGGCCGGAGATCGGCGAAGTATACAGCTGGTACTTGCGCCTGCGAGCCCCGGCGAACCACGATATCTATTGGGGACTGGCGCGCGTCGAGTACCGGGCGGCACACGAGACGGCGCGCTGGGCCGACGATGTCAGCGGCTGGCTGCTCTCCGAGACCACGCCCCTGGCTCTGCCCGATCCGCGGTGGCACGTCATGCTGTACCCCATCCGTGATTGCGAGCAGTTCCTGCGGGCGCGGATGCCGACGCTGGAGGCCGTTTGATGGGCGGCCGGGGGTGTATCGGTCACGCCGGCCTCCGCGGGAAGAAACCCAGCGCTCCACGACCGAGACCGGGGAAACGCGACAGGAGTTGCGATCGGGAAGTCCGCTCGCCCATACAGACTCCGCGCCTCCAACGGCAAAACCACCCGCACCACAGTCCCGCCCCCGCGGAACGACGACGCTGACGGCGACGTCTCCCGTCCAGGCGTAACACAGCGAGTGCAAAACGGATCGAACGAGCGAAGATCGAACGAAAGGTAGGCGGGACAACATGCAAGCCAGTGCTCGACCGGAAACCATTTCGCGCGGCGGCCAGGTCCGCGCCCGTCATTGCTCGGGGTGGCCCGGGAGGGCGCCACCGGCGGCATCGTCGGCGCGGCTGAAGCGATGATAGGCTGACGGGAGCCGGGCCATGTCCACCACCACACTCGTCTTCTCGCACCCCGATTGCGCCCGCCACGAGACGGGGCCCGGCCATCCGGAACGCGCCCAAAGGCTGGAGGCTATGTCGGAAGCGGTGGACGAGGCCGCCGCCGTCGCCAATGGACGCGTGGCGCACGCCCGCGGCCGTCCTGCCACCGAGGCCGAGATCGCACTCGTTCATCCACAAAGTCACATCGACCTCGTTCGTCAAACTGCGACGGCGGCCGCCCGCACCGGCCGACTACAATACATCGACGCCGATACCGTCGTCTCCACCGCCTCATGGGACGCCGCGCTGGCCGCCGCGGGCACGGTGGTGAGCGCCGTTGACGCCCTCGCGGAGGGCTCGGTCCAAAATGCCTTTTGCCTGGCTCGCCCGCCTGGCCACCACGCGACCGCGGATCGAGCTATGGGCTTCTGCTTGTTCAACAACGTCGCCGTGGGCACTCGTCATGCCCAGGCGCACGGCATGCAGCGCGCGCTGATCGTCGACTGGGATGTCCACCACGGGAACGGAACCGAGGCGATCTTCTACGAGGATCCGGACGTATTTTACCTCTCGCTGCATCAGTCTCCCCATTACCCGGGGACGGGCCGGCGTCAGGACCGTGGCCGCGCCGCCGGCGAGGGGACGACGCTGAACCTGCCCGTGCCGCCCGAACTGCCGGCGAGCCGATACGTCGAGGAACTGCTGGGCGGTCTCGAGTCCGCGATCTCACGGTTCGATCCGGACATCATCTTCATCTCGGCCGGCTTCGATGCCGCTGCGGGGGATCCGCTCGCCGGCCTGACGCTGACGCCCGCCGAGTATCACACGCTGACGAGCCGCCTGATGGAGGTCGCAGATCGATGCTGCGACCGGCGCGTCGTATCGAGCCTCGAAGGGGGCTACGATCTGGACAACCTCAGGCGCTGCGGACTCGCGCATATCCGAGCGCTGGCGGGATTGGACGTCAGTTGACCCTTTCCGAGGGCCGATCTATACTGTCGCCCATGCCTCCTGGCGCTGACCCAGATACAGGTCGGGCTGTCACCGTGCCGCCGACCCCGAAACGGGGTCCTTCGATGATCGATCTGGTGCGGCTGGGCCGCTCGAAAGGCTTCTCACGCGGCGATCAGAATCTTTATCGCCGGATCGCCGCGCTTACCGGCCTGGCTAAAGGCGTCCAGAAGTCGCTCGTGGACGTCCCCAGCGGACTGGGGGCGGTGGCGCAGTTCTTCGCCGTCGCCTACGATGCCGACGTGGTCGGCGTCGACCCGGACCCGGACCTCGTCGAGGTCGCCGAAGACCGTGCCCGTGCCGCCGAGCTCTCGACGCAGCTCCACTTCCAGAGCGCGCCGCTGGATGATTTGCCATTGCAGAACGCGGTGATCGACGTCACGATCGGCGAGTTGGGCCTGGCCGCCGCCCCCGACCCGTTCCGTTCCGTGGCCGAACTGGGCCGTGTCACCCGACCGGGTGGCCAGGTGGTATTGATCTGCCTCAGCTGGACCGGCAACGTGGATGATGAACAGCGCGAGATCCTGATCCAACATCTCGGCGCTAAGCCTTTCGTGTTGGTCGAATGGAAGCGCGCCCTGATGGAGGCGAACGTCAACGACCTGCACGTCGAAGACTGGTCGGATCAAGCCTTTTCCTTCCTCGTACGCGGACCCACCTTCAGGGGCCCGGCCGAGCTCCATACGCTGGCGGGCAAGCTGGCCATTCTGGTACGCGCTTGGAAGCGCTGGGGCTGGCGGGGGCTCAAGGGGGCGGTGAGACGCGAATCCAGGATTCTCAACTTGCTCGGACGCGAACGAACGGTCGGCGTGTCGCTGATCGTCGGGACCAAGGCCCCGGCGGCCGAGGAAGAGACCGATACCGCTTAGAGGGGGCGTTCGTTCATGTCTCACACTGCACAGCGAGCTCACATCAGTCCCGAACGTCTACAGGAGATACAGGCAGCGCTTCGAGAACGCGGCCTGGATGGTTGGCTGTTGTACGACTATCACGCCACGAACCAGATCGCCGGTCGCGTTCTGGGCCTGCACGAGCCGTTGAGTCGCCGATACATGGTCGTCCTGCCGGCGGAGGGCGAGCCGACGGCCATCGCCCATTCCCTCGAGCGCCCCCCCTGGCGCGACTGGAGCGGACCGGTACGCGTGTACTTTCGTTGGCAGGAACTGGAGAGCGCGATCGCGGACCTGCTGGTTCCAGGGCAGCGTTACGCGCTCGAGTACTCTGAGTCCGACCGGATCCCGCAGGTGGATCGGGTTCCGGCGGGCGTCGTCGACCTCATCCGCCGCCAGGGCGTCGAGTTGGTGGAATCGGGCGACCTGGTCACGCTGTTCGCGGCCACCTGGTCCAGCGCGGAGCTGGAGAGCCACCGGAACACGTCGCGGTTGATCGCCAACGTGGCGGCCCGTGCCTATCGACAGGCGGCCGATGCCGTCCGCTCCGGCGAGACGCTGAGCGAATGGGGTTTGAAGCGCGCGATTCTGGGGATGTTCAGCGAGGCCGGCCTGGTGGAGGGAGACACGATCGTCGCCGTGGGCCCCAACGCCGCGGACGGCCACTACGAGCCCACCCCGCAGGACGCCGCTCCCATCGTTCGCGGCCAGGTTCTGCTCATCGATCTGTGGGCGAAGCAGTCCGGCTCCGTGTTTGCCGACCAGACATGGATGGGGTTCATGGACACCGAGGTGCCGGAGAAGGTTGAACAGGTCTGGCGCACGGTGCGTGACGCCCGAGAGGCCGCAGTTCGGTACGCCGCGACGACGTTCTCCGACCCCG
Organism: Gemmatimonadales bacterium; assembly: GCA_050118275.1. Classification (GTDB taxonomy): domain Bacteria; phylum Gemmatimonadota; class Gemmatimonadetes; order Palauibacterales; family KS3-K002; genus JASFMO01. The sequence continues at coordinate 4,777 of JASFLD010000053.1, read as the reverse complement.
ATGACGTGCTGCGCGGCTGCGATGTAGATGCGGCCAGCCGCGCGGTGATCGAGAAAGCCGGCTTCGGGGCTCACTTCAACCACCGCACCGGCCACTCCATCGACAACGAGGTCCACGGGCTCGGCCCGAATATCGATGGGATCGAGACCAACGACGACCGACGATTGTTGCCCGGGATCGGCTTCTCGATCGAGCCCGGCGTCTATCTCGAGAACGATTTCGGAGTTCGCTCGGAGATCAACGTCTATCTCGGACTCGACGGCCCCGAGGTCACGACTCCCAAGCCGCAATCCGAGCTTTACCGGCTGCTGACCGACGAATGGCAGAGCAAGAGCAATCTCTGAGCCCGCCCGACGCCGAGGAGACTCGTGATGTCGAATCGGCGGAGAGCGAGGGCATGCTGCTCCGCGGTGTGATGCGTTTCCGGGGACACGACCGCCGGTTGGCGAAGTTGACCCCGGGACCCGATGACGAGTTGGTCGAGCACCGGGGTTTGGCGGCGCTCGTGCACCCTGTCCCTTACCGTCTCCCGGAGTGGAATCGCGACCATCTGCGGGAGCACAGCAGCGCCGTTGAGCGAGCCATGCGGCGCACCACCATCGTCCCGGCGCCTTACGGCATCGTCTTCCGTGGGCGCGAACAGGTGGTCGAATTTCTCACCGACCAGCACGTCGCCCTGGAAGAGGTACTGACGTTCTTCGATGGGACATTCGAGATGCGGCTCCATATTCAACCGTCGGGTGCGCGGCCCGACATCAGCGAGAGCGTGCAGGCCGACAGGGCGGCGAGTTTCTACACGGCCTTGCGCCGCCGGTCGCGGGCGGCCTTCACGCTCACTCCGACCGGCAAGCGACTCCTGTCGGGCGCCTTCCTGGTCAGCCGAACCGATTGGGTGCACTTCGTGGAGTACGCCGACCAGCTCGACGCCGACCATCCCGAATTCCTATTCGATCTGACCGGGCCGTGGCCGCCCTACGACTTCGTGAAGATGGCCTTCTACACGAAGGATGATTCGGGCGAGTAGATAGAGCTTCCAGCGAGAAATAGCACGATGAAATTCGAGTACGAGGTCTCGGCCCTGCGCACGAAGTACCCTTTCACCATCGCACGCGGCGGCCACGGGAAGGAGCACGCCGTCTGGGTCCGGTTGACCGACGACGACGGAGTGACGGGTTGGGGCGAAGCCGCACCGGTGCAGTACTACGGGGAAACGAAGGACTCCGTCTGCATCGCGTTGGAGGTCTACCGCGCAGCGGTCGAGGCGGCGCGCGATCCCTTCGCCGTGCACGAGATCGAGCAGGCCTGCCAGAACGATTTGCGCGGCAACGCCTCGGCCCGCTGCGCGATCTCGTCCGCGCTTCACGATCTCATCGGTAAGCGACTCGGCCTCCCGGTTCATTCACTGCTCGGGCTGGACCCGAGCCGATCGCCGCTGACCAGTTTCACGATCGGCCTGGACAAACTCGACGTCGTGCGCCGGAAGGTGGAAGAGGCCGCGGAGTATCCCATCCTCAAGATCAAAGTCGGGACCGACCAGGACGAGGAGATCCTCACCCTGATCCGCGGGCTTGCTCCCGACGTCCGCATCCGCGTCGATGCCAACACGGCCTGGCATCCGCGGCGGGCCGTGCAGAGGATCCACCAACTGCAGCCCTTTGACATCGAGTTCGTCGAACAGCCCGTCGCGGCCCACGACATCGACGGCTTGCGCTTCGTGCGCGAGCATTCGCCGCTCCCGATCATCGCCGACGAGTCGTGCCAGACCTCCCACGACATACCCCGCCTGGCCGGTGCCGTCGACGGGATCAACATCAAGCTCGCGAAGTGCGGCGGCATCAGCGAGGCGCTCCGCATGATACACACGGCTCGCGCTCACAACCTGCAGGTGATGCTCGGTTGCATGGTCGAAAGCTCGCTCGGGATCGCCGCCGCGGCACAGCTCGCACCGCTGGTCGATTTCGCCGACCTCGACGGGGCCGCTCTGCTGGCTGAGGATCCCTTCACCGGCTTCGGTATCGCGCGGGGCCGGATCCACCTGAGCGGCGAGCCCGGACTGGGGGTCAGGCGTCGGTGATTCGGTCCGGCGTGCGGCCTCTCATCCTCGCCGTCATCCTCGCCCTGGCGGCCGCGCCGCCGCCGGCTGCCGGTCAGTATTGGCCCGGGGAGGCCGCCGTGGGCCAATTCTACGCCATTCAGCCGCCACAGCCCGGAGAGCGATCCTTCAACGCCGTACAGATCGAGCGGGTGGCGCCCCACTCGCTGGCGTTTCCACCCCCCATAACGCCGTTGCGCCTGCCGGCGACACTGCGGGCCTTGACCGGGCAGGTCATCGAGTTACTCGACCGCCAGCGCCTTTACTTCACCGGCGTCGACGTAGCCGGAGCGCTGCGCTTGTTCGAGATCGATCTGCTCGCTCGCGAGATCCGCGAGATCGCTCCCCGGCCCGGAACCGGAGTACCGTACGCCGCACAGCTGCTAGCGAGCCCTGACGCGAGTAAGATCTATGTCCAGTGGTTTTCCTCGGGCACTCCTCCGGGCACCGATATCTACGACGGCGCCTCGCTCTACTGGCTGGGTCAGACCAGCGCCTTCCGACCGGACGAGCGCGCGGCCGGCTTCGAGCACCAGCCGCCGTTCATGTGGACTCTGGACCTGGCGAACCGTCCCGTTCTGATCGACACGCAGCGGGACCGTATCGTTCGCGTCTTTGACTACCAACGGATCTTCGGGCCGACGTACGGCGCCGTGTCCGACGGCTGGCGCGATCTGCTGCTCGTCCGGCTCGAGGTCGGCCACGACCGTTATCGCGTCGTCGACACAGTTTCCGGCGAGCTTGGACCACCGCTCGATCTGGAAGGATATCGACAAGCGCAGCCGCGACTGGCGCTGGCCGGACGCCTCCTGGTCCTCATCGACATGGAGCGCCGGCCGCTCAGCCGCGCCCAGAGCTGGCGCGAAACCGCGATCGCCACCGGCGGCGGCGTCATCTACGATCTGCGAACCGGAGAGCGCCGCCGCGATTTCAACCTGATCGTACCCCCCGAGTTTCCGGTCTCGGCGGTGGGCACCACCCCGGATCCCGGGTTGCCGGGACGGTTATGGCTGCACGTACCGGGCGATGACGAGCGGCTCGACTTCTCTTTCGCCTCCTGTGACCGCAAGGTCGCCGGGGACGAGGCCCAGGCCGGGATCGAAAGCGGCTGGCAGAGCGATGAGCCTCTCAGATATCCCTATCGCGTGCGGGTGAACGCGGCCAGCGACCAGGCCGTCGCCGCCCTCGCCATCCAGACGGGCCGGGAGATCGCGAGTAGCACGGCGCCCGACGGATGGGGCATCGACCGGCTCGAGGACGGCCGCTGGGTGCGTTGGATGAACGGCCTGGGCCCGGCCAGCGAGGACGTGGCGGCGGGCTCCTCCAAGGGAGGGTTCGAGATCACCGCCCAATCGGGCGCTCGACCCGGCATCGGCGAGTACCGCATCCAGGCGGCGATCGGATTGCCGCGCGGCTGCGAATCAGATGACCGTTTTCTCGACAACGCTCTGCAAGGCTACACGGTGGTACCGGAACGGGTTCAAGCGACGTCGCCGGCGGACCTGGCCCGGCGCCTACAACGCCTGACCGAAAAATCCTGCGATATCGGATGGATCCGCGCGGCCGGCTGCGAGGACCTTCGCGGCCTGGCGGGTGAGACGGTGGCCGCGGCCGAGGATCGCGCCCCGGCCGTGGAAACATTCCTAGCGGCGCTTGGCGCCGGCAGTTCCACACGCGTCGAGGGCTATCTCGTCCTGAGCGATGCCGCCTCCGCGATTTTGGCCAGTCTCGAGCGCGTGCCGTGACGCGTTTCGCCCGAGTCGCCGTCCCGCGACCCTTGGATCGCACTTTCCTGTACCGAATCCCGGACAACCTGGCAGACGAGATCGAGCCCGGTCGCCGCGTCATCGTACCCTTCGGACGGCGACAGCTAACCGGCTGGGTCGACGAGTTGGCGGAGGATGTCGCAAAGCCCCCCGCGAAGATCCGCGACATCATCGATGCGCCCGACCAGGCGCCGGTCCTCGACGCCCAGATGCTCGAACTTTGCCGTTGGATCTCTCGCTACTACTCGGCTCCCCTGGGTTTGACTTTCCGCGCGGCGCTGCCGGCCGCTCTGACATCGGAATCGGCGGAACGGCTGACAGCCGTGCCCGGGGCGGAGACATCGCGAGCGGCTTCCGCATCGGAGCGGGCTTTGCTGCAGGCACTGGCGCTCCACAAGGGATCTATCAAGCTGGCCAGTCTGCGAAAGACCTTGGGGTCGGGGCCTTGGACACGCATCGCCGAGAGCCTGGCGGAGCGGGGATTGCTGACGATCGAGCGGGAAGCCCCGGATGTGAAGCCTCCGGCACGCGGTCGCCAGACCCTCGCTCTGGCGAGAGAGCTGGAGAGCCTGCACGAGCGGGACCGAGTTTTTGGCCGAGCCAGACGCCAGCGCGAGCTGTACGAGTACCTGGAGTCGGTGGGCGGACGTTCGGACGTAGCTCACCTCACGGAGCAGCTCGGCATCAGCCGTTCCGTCGTCCACGGCCTGGTGGACAAGGGACTCGCGGCGCTGAGACAGGAGTCGGTGACGGAAGTGCTGTTCGATAGCCCCCCAGGGGCGGAGACGCCCAAGCTGACGCCCACGGCGGCACAAGCAGGGGCCATAGCAACCCTGCTAAAGGCGGCTGAGCGGCCGGATCCGGGCGTCTTCGTCTTGAAGGGGGTGACCGGTTCGGGCAAGACGCTGGTCTATATCGA